>NZ_JBUEQR010000066.1:0-46821 GCF_054968985.1 Streptococcus sp. 1F3
GCAGCCCAAACAGACTGCGGTGTGCAGTCAAAATGTTCCGCTATTTCACGGAGAAAGGCATCTGGATGCTCTGAGACAAACTTCTGAAGTTGCTCCAGTGGCAATTTTCTAGGACGTGGTGAACGCTTTTTAACCGCCAAAGTCCCGTGATGTTTTAACTGTTGTTCCCATAAATAGAGGGTGTTTGTGCTAATATTAAAGAGCTGACAAGCTTCTTTGCGAGTATGACCTTCGTCTTGAACAAACGAAATCACTCGTTTTCTAAAATCTAAATCATATGCCATAACTTTAGTATACCATAATTATTGCGTTACTGGTTTAAAACTGATTGCCTATATAGGCAATGAAGCTCCAAATCTAAGAGAGTAGCGAAAGAAAGGGAGAAAGAATACAGTCTGCACCTCATTACATGGGGAAAAAAAGCAATCGAAAGGACTGCAATAAGTCGATACCTATTCGTTTCCTAGTCTACTTTTGATTTTTATTGAGTATAAAGCTATTCTATTAAAAAGTCCCAAACCAAAAAATCGCCCACCAAAATTTTAGATGGGCCTTATTTTGTATGATGATTCTAGGTTAGGGCTATCCCCCAGTTTTTGGGATTAGTTTTTTACTGAATCGGCAATTTCTGGGTTTGCAAAGGCATCATCCATAATATCTTTCAACTGCTTAGCAGATGCTTGCATTTTTTGTAATTCGGCGTCGCTCAACGGGATATTTACTGGACGCACGATACCATGCGCACCGATAATTGCTGGTTGTCCGATAAAGACATCTTCTACCCCTTCGTATTGACCTGCTTGGTAAACAGAAAGTGGGAGTACAGCATTTTCGTCATCAAAGATAGCTTTAGTGATACGTGCAAGTGCAGCACCGATACCGTAGTAAGTCGCTCCTTTTTTGTTGATAATAGAGTAAGCAGCATCACGAACAGATACAAACAAGTCTACAAGACCTTGCTCATCAATATCGCGGTTATCTTGCAACCAACGCTCTAATTTAACCCCTGCAACGTTTGCGTGTGACCATACGGCAAATTCTGAATCACCGTGCTCACCCATGATGTAAGCATGGACTGAACGTGCATCAATCCCAATTCTCTCAGCAAGCGCCTGACGAAAACGAGCAGAGTCAAGTGAAGTACCAGAACCGATAACGCGTTCTTTAGGGAAACCAGAGAATTTCCATGTTGAATAAGTAAGGATGTCTACTGGATTAGCTGCTACAAGGAAAATACCATTGAAGCCAGAAGCCACAATTTCGCTTACAATTTGTTGGTTGATACGAAGATTTTTCTCGATTAGTTGGAGACGAGTTTCACCTGGTTTTTGTGGCAAACCTGCTGTAAGAACAACAAGATCTGCATCGTGGGCATCAGAATATTCGGCTGAGTAGATCTTTTTAGGTGAAGTAAAGGCAAGAGCATGGCTTAAATCTTCTGCATCACCTTGCGTGCGATCTTTGTTGATATCAACGATACCTAATTCTTGACCAATTCCTTGGTTGACAAGTGCATAAGCATAGGCAGAACCTACAGCACCATCACCGACAAGGATTACTTTTTTATGTTGTTTAGTTGCAGTCATCTTCTAAACATCTCCTTCGTTTTATTTGGGGACAGGTGTCCCGACCATTTATCATTCTAGCACTTTTTAGGTAGTTTGTCACTTGTGAAAGACGCTTTGAAAATGTTTACATTATGGCTTCTCAACAAGAAAATTTCTTCACAATATGTTATAATATAATAGATAATTTCTAGAGAAAAGAGACAGATTTAATGCATGATAAGAATTTAGTAGATGTAAATCTGACTAAGGAAATGAAGACCAGTTTCATTGACTATGCAATGAGCGTTATCGTCGCTCGGGCTCTTCCCGATGTAAGAGATGGGCTAAAGCCTGTTCATCGTCGTATTTTATACGGAATGAATGAATTGGGAATTACACCAGATAAACCCCATAAGAAATCTGCCCGTATTACAGGAGATGTTATGGGTAAGTATCACCCACATGGGGATAGTGCAATTTATGAGGCGATGGTGCGGATGGCTCAATGGTGGAGTTATCGTTACATGCTGGTGGATGGTCATGGAAACTTTGGTTCGATGGACGGTGATGGTGCAGCGGCACAACGTTATACCGAGGCCCGAATGACCAAAATTGCTCTTGAAATGTTGCGAGACATCAATAAGAATACGGTCAATTTTGCAGATAACTATGACGCTAGCGAGCGCGAACCAGAGGTTTTACCAGCTCGCTTCCCTAACCTCTTGGTCAATGGTACCACAGGGATTGCTGTTGGGATGGCAACCAATATTCCTCCCCACAATCTTGGTGAAACGATTGAAGCGGTGAATTTGATCATCGACAATCCAGAAGCAACTACTCGAGATATTATGGAAGTCTTACCTGGACCTGACTTTCCAACGGGTGCTCTTGTTATGGGGAAATCAGGTATCCATCGTGCTTATGAAACAGGGAAGGGTTCAATCGTTCTGCGTTCTCGGACAGAAATCGAGGAATACGGGAATGGACGTGAACGTATCGTTGTGACGGAATTTCCTTATATGGTCAATAAAACCAAGGTTCATGAACATATTGTTCGCTTGGTGCAGGAAAAGCGGATTGATGGTATTACAGCTGTTAGGGATGAATCCAACCGTGAAGGGGTGCGCTTTGTCATTGAAGTGAGGCGAGACGCCTCTGCTAATGTCATTTTAAATAACCTTTTCAAATTGACCCAGCTTCAGACCAACTTCAGCTTTAATATGCTTGCTATCCAAAATGGTGTACCAAAGATTCTTTCTGTTCGTCAAATTTTAGATGCCTATGTAGAACACCAAAAAGAAGTGGTGACCCGTAGAACTCAATTTGATAAAGAAAAGGCTGAAGCCCGTGCCCATATTTTAGAAGGATTATTGATTGCCCTTGACCATATTGATGAAGTGATTAAGGTCATTCGTAACAGTGAGACAGATGCGATTGCTCAAGCTGAATTGATGAGTCGCTTTGAATTATCAGAACGCCAGAGTCAAGCTATTTTAGATATGCGTCTGCGCCGTTTAACAGGATTGGAACGTGATAAAATCCAATCAGAATACGATGAATTGCTTGCCCTAATTGCAGATTTGGCAGATATTTTGGCTAAGCCAGAGCGTGTCGTACAAATCATCAAGGAAGAATTAGAAGAAATTAAACGCAAATATGCCGATCCTCGTCGGACAGAATTGATGGTTGGAGAAGTTTTATCGTTAGAAGATGAAGACTTGATTGAAGAGACAGATGTGCTGATTACGCTATCGAATCAAGGGTATATCAAACGTTTGGCTCAAGATGAATTCCATGCTCAGAAACGTGGGGGGCGTGGTGTCCAAGGAACAGGGGTCAAAGATGATGATTTTGTTCGTGAATTGGTTTCTACTAGCACGCATGACCGGCTTTTGTTCTTTACTAATAAAGGACGGGTCTACCGCCTGAAAGGGTATGAAATTCCTGAATACGGTCGTACAGCCAAGGGGCTTCCAGTTGTCAATCTCTTAAAATTGGAAGAAGAGGAATCCATCCAGACTATTATCAATGTGACGAGGGAACAAGAAGAAGGGCACTATCTCTTCTTTACTACCCGCCAAGGGATTGTCAAACGGACTAGCGTTTCCGAATTTGGAAATATTCGTCAAAACGGCTTGAAGGCTCTTAATTTAAAAGAAGATGATGAATTGATCAATGTCTTCTTGACAGATGGTCAAACAGATGTCATTATGGGCTCTAAATTAGGTTATGCTGTTCGTTTCACAGAAACAGATGTTCGTGATATGGGTCGGATTGCTACTGGTGTGCGGGGTATGAGACTACGTGAGGGGGATTGCCTTGTTGGTGCAGCGGTTGTCTCAGACGACCAAGAGGTTCTTGTTTTGACAGAAAATGGTTTCGGAAAACGGACACCCGCTTCAGACTATCCTACCAAAGGTCGTGGTGGTAAAGGGATTAAGACTGTTAAGGTCGCGGAAAAGAATGGCTACCTAGCGGGCTTGACCACGATTTCAGGTAAAGAAGACATTATGGTCATTACAGATACAGGTGTCATCATTCGGACAAATGTAGCGAATATTTCCCAAACGGGTCGTGCGACCATGGGGGTGAAAGTGATGCGTCTGGATGAAGAAGCACGTATTGTAACCTTTGCCTTAGTGGATGCTGTGGATTCTAAAGATGTAGAGGAAGAATAAGCTAATGAGTAATCGAAAACGTCCTAGTAATAAAAAAACAAGCGGCATTTGGAGAAAGATCCTGGCAGGGATTCTCCTCCTTATCGCTATTGCCTTAATTTTTAACACCTCCATTCGTAATATGATTATTGCCTGGAACAGTAATCGGTATCAGGTAGCGAAAGTGACCGAAGCCGACATTGAGAAAAATAGGCAGGCAGAAACTACTTTTGATTTTGAACAGGTAGAGTCTATCTCGACAGAGGCTGTTCTGAAAGCGCAATGGAACTCACAAGAATTGCCTGTTATCGGGGGAATTGCAATTCCAGATTTGAATGTAAATCTTCCCATTTTTAAAGGCTTATCGAATGTTGCACTTATGTACGGTGCAGGAACGATGAAAGAAACTCAAGAGATGGGACAAGGCAATTATGCACTTGCTAGCCACCATATCTTTGGGATTGCTGGTGCTAGCGAAACCCTCTTTTCACCAATTGAAAAAGCAAAAGAGGGAATGAAGATTTATTTGACAGATAAACAGAATGTTTATACTTATGTTGTGACGAGCGTACAGTCAGTTACTCCAGAGAGTGTCTATGTTATCGATGATATTGAAGGACAAACAGAAGTAACGCTTGTTACCTGTGAAGATTTGGAAGCGACTATGCGGACCATTGTGAAAGGGACATTGGAAAGTAGTATCCCTTATAATGAAGCTCCCAAAGATGTATTGAAATACTTTGAGAAAAAGTATAATCAGGTTCAATTATAAGAAACTTAACCGAAACTGCGATAAATACCAGTTTCTAAAAACAAGGAAGAATCGATTCTTCTTTGTTTTTTATTTCGACTGAACGTTTAATCGTTGTTTAGTATACTTTTAAAAAAATCTTTTTAAACTTCATCAGAGTCGCCGCCTTGCTGTATGCTACGATAGGCACTTGCTTTTGCAAGCTCTATTCCCACCTCATATAGTCGCAGCAACCTTGGGCTAGCTTCCTAGTTTACTTTTTGATTTTTATTGAGTATACATTAGTGGCTATGAAGAAATTATTTTACGAATAAATAGGGTAAGGAGGAATAAGCAAGATGTACAAAATTGCATTTAATGAAGAATGCTTATTGCCACGTGAACGATTACTAGAGGTCGGTGCTGAACGCCTTAGTAACCAAGAATTGTTGGCAATCTTTATCCGTACGGGTACAAAAACGCAACCTGTTTCTGTCGTCTCCAATAACCTATTATCGAAGATTGATAATCTTGCGATGCTAAAGGATTTATCCATTGCTGAATTACAGGAGTTAGCAGGTATTGGTCAAGTCAAGGCAATTGAGATCAAGGCTATGGTTGAGCTAGGAAGAAGAATCAATCAGTCCGAGTTGATTGTCGAGGAACAGATTGTAGGCAGTGAATTATTAGCTAGAAGAATGATCCAAGAATTTGGTTCAAAGAAGCAGGAACATTTGGTCGCCCTCTATCTGGATACCCAGAACAAGATTATTAGCCAGCGTACTATTTTCATTGGTAGTGTTAATCGTAGTATTGCAGAGCCTCGAGAGATTTTACATTATGCAGTTAAATACATGGCGACCTCAATCATTATTGTCCATAATCACCCCTCAGGCTTTGTCCAACCCAGTCGCAATGATATTCGTTTTACAGAGACATTAAAAAAGTCCTGTGATATTCTAGGGCTGATACTCTTAGATCATTTAATTGTCGGGCAAGCAAGCTACTATAGTTTGCGTGAAGAAAATCAGCTAGGATAAGAATTGGAGATATATAGTTGTTTGGTTTACTTTTAGTACTAGGCAAGAAGTTGCAGGCTGCTTCAACAGTCTAAGGACTGTTGAAGGTTGGAAATCATACTGACGATAGTCAGTAACAATCGTAGAGTAGGGCAAAGCGAGTTCCAATCATCTAGTAGATGATTGGAAGTTGGAAATAGGGAAACGGAGTTTCGACAATCGTCGAAGCAATAAACGTTAAACTAAATGAGTATAATACTCTTTTAAAATCAAAAGGATACTTGGTCAACTTGCCTTGGTGAAGGCTCGTTCTACCTTCGGCTTCGATTATAAGGAAATGAGCGGTGCTACTCTCATTTCCAACCTTTCACAATTCTTAATTGTGAAAGCTAGTCTACTTTTGATGTTTATTGAGTATAAGTATTCCTTAACGAGAAATTCTACTTTATTTATGATGAAAGCCCCTATCTCTACGACAATATGAAAAAGCTACACATCTCAGCAAATGGTCTTTTACTGGGATATGCAACTTCTTGAATAGAGGCCCATTCAAAAGCAGGATACTGCACTTGTTTGTATTATTATATGCTGTTATAGATTTTAGCAGGATGCAAACCAAAAGCTGATAGGGCCTAACCTTTTCGCATGAAGTAAAGGAGGGTTTGCAATTCACTTGTCAAATCAACATACTGGACAACGACATCTTTTGGAACGGAAAGATTGACAGGAGAGAAGCTTAAGATTCCTTTGACACCTGCCTTGACAAGAGTATTAGCGACTTCCTGGGCCTTGCTACTTGGCACTGTTAAAATAGCCGTTTGAGCATTGGCTTCCTTTATTCTTTCTTCAATCTCTGAAATAGCATAAATAGGGATATTTTCGTCGATGGTGCCGACTGCTGGGTGCTGATCTGCTTCAAAAGCCATCACAATCTTCATTTTATTGCGTTCGTGGAAACGGTAATGAAGGAGGGCACGCCCCATATTTCCGACTCCAACCAACATTACGTTTGTGATAGAATTGTCGTTTAGAATGTCTGCAAAGAAATCCATCAATTTTTTGACATCATAACCAAAGCCACGGCGTCCTAGCTCACCAAAGTAGGAGAAGTCCCGGCGGACAGTAGCAGCATCGATTCCGATAGCTTCAGCAATTTCTTTTGAACTAGCCTTTTCAATATTTCCAGCATGAAATCTTTTGAAGATGCGGTAGTAGATTGATAAACGTTTGGCAGTAGCACGAGGGATAGTAGATTTTTTTTCGTTTTTCACAATCTTTTACTCCTTTTGATTATTTATTCTATTCTAGTAAAAGTTTGTGAAAAAAGCAACAGATTAAACCTGAAAATAAAAGAAAGGAGATTGGGAGAAAGCATCTCTTTCAAAGGACTTGCTCTTGAAAGCAGGCTTTATACTCAATAAAAAGGTTGAGTACACCAATATATCAAAGTGCCTCAACCTCAACTTATTTATTTTTAGGGTTTATTGTTTGTAAATAGCGATATAGGTCACCAATCGAACCCTGATAACCCAAGTCTTCATTATCTTGGGTTAGGGAGACTACTTTTAGGTGATCAGGAATGGTTACACAACCAGAGAAAGCAAGAAGTAGAGCCTCGAAGTTGTCAAAAGTTTGTGAACGAATTTGCTGGTAGGAATCTTGATACCGTAACTCAATCATGCTTTATACCTTCCTTTGTGAAAATATCGCGATCTACTAGGCTATCCATGAGGAAATAAAATTTCTCTTGAATAACTGCATTTCCATCTGCCTTGAAGATATCCACTAAGTGTAGCCCTGATTTATCTGTGATATTGATTTTAAAACCAGTCAAGTCTTTATTGATCATAATTTTAAGGAGGAATCCTTGATTGGAATTGGGGATTTCTTCCAGCATGCGGGTTAATTGATAGTGACCAACAGGAGTTTGTTCAAATGTATTATCCCGCAAGGTGTATTTTTTAATAACTGGACTAATAGAATAGGTATAGTCACAATTTTTTAGCGTTACCGATGTTGTAAAAGCCATTAGTGAGTGCCTCCGATTATTTTATGTAGTTGTTGGACGAGGAAATCCAGCTCCTCTTTGGTATTTTCATATGAAAAGCTGATCCGAATGGATTCTTTTAGCCGATGTGAATGTTGGCTATAAAGGGCTTCAAGGACATGGCTGTTTTGAATAACCCCAGCAGTGCAAGCTGAACCACTCGAAACAGCAATTCCAGCTAAATCCAGTCGCATGAGAAGTTGTTCATTGAGCTGATTTGGAAAACCAATATTGACGATATAAGGTAGACTAGGCCCTGTCTCATTAAGATAATAATCTGTCGCTGTTAATTCTTCCAAGAGGTAGGTCTTCAAATCAGTGACGGTCTGAAAATGTTGATCTAGCTGGGCAGTCTGCTCCTTCAAAGCTGTTGCCATTGCAGCAATTCCCGCAAGATTTTCTGTCCCTGCTCGGTGCTGATTTTCTTGTTGACCACCATGAATGAGTGAGTCAAGGTTGGGAATCCGACTATAGAGGAAGCCCACACCCTTGGGACCGTGAAATTTGTGGGCAGCAGCAGATAAGAAATCAATGCCCAGTTGTCTGGGTGAGATAGGAATTTTCCCAATCGCTTGGACAGCATCTACATGAAAGACTGCTTGGTGTTTTGAAAGGATTTTCCCAATCTCGTGAATGGGAAGCAATAGCCCAGTTTCATTGTTAGCATACATGACACTCACTAAGATAGTATCTGGTCGCAAGGCTTCCTTAATTTGCTGGGCTGATATGACTTGGTTGATAGGCTCAAGATAGCTCACTTCAAAGCCGAAACGCTCTTCCAAATATGCCATTGTATGGAGCACAGCATGGTGCTCAATGGTTGTTGTGATCAGATGTTTGCCCTTATGCTGATTCAAAAGAGCATATCCTTGAATTGCTAGAGTATTGGCTTCTGACCCTCCTGATGTAAAAATGATAGATTCGGGATTTGCATCTAAACATCGTGCAATGTCCAATCTAGCTTGGCGTAGAATAGCATTCGCCTTTCTACCAGCCCAGTGAATACTGGAGGGATTGCCATAGTATTCTTTGGAAATATCCATGAAGGTTTGAAGGGCAGCATCTGATAAAGAGGTTGTTGCTGCATGATCTAAATAAATCAAAGAAAACTCCTAATTATCCTTATTGGGATTAGTAAAGTTAAAGAGTGGGCTGACCGGACGGCGCTCGTGGATACGGATAATTGCGTCTGCGATCAACTTACTAGCAGTAATAAAGGCAATCGTTTGGGGCAATTGTTCTTTGCTAGCTACTGAGTCTGTTACAAGAACCTCTTTAATTGGTGCTTGGTCTAAGAGTTTGGCTGCAGTTCCTGCAAAAAGCCCATGGCTAGCAACAGCATAGATTTCTGTAGCCCCGCCTTCTTGTACGATGCGAGCAGCTTCTGAGAAGGTGCGGCCGGTATTTAAAATATCATCAATTAAAATAGCTGTTTTTCCAGTAACGTCCCCGATAATATAGCCCTCTGTACGGTCTGAATCGTCTTGAGCATAGTCAATAATCGCAATTGGAGAGTTTAGATATTCAGCGAGACTGCGTGCACGTTTGATACCAGAATTTTTAGGGCTAACGATGACAACTTCATCACCGCATAAGCCTTTTTCCATATAATGCTCAGCAAATAGTGGAACTGTAAAGAGGTTGTCTACTGGAATGTCGAAGAAGCCCTGTACTTGCACTGCGTGCAAGTCAAGTGAAAGCACACGGTCGACACCTGCCTTGACAAGCATGTTAGCAACGAGTTTTGCTGTAATTGGTTCGCGAGGAGCAGCAGTACGGTCTTGACGAGCATAGCCAAAATAAGGCATTACGACTGTAACAGAATGGGCACTTGCCCGCTTACATGCGTCTACCGTAATCAGCAATTCCCAGAGATGGTTGTTCACAGGATAGCTGGTTGATTGAATGATGTAGACATCTACACCACGGACACTCTCTTCAATGTTCACTTGAATTTCCCCATCTGAGAATTGGCGAGTGGTCATTTTTCCAAGAGGAATGCCCGATGCTTCTGCAATTTTTTCTGCGATTGCACGGTTGGCATTTAAAGAAAATAGTTTAATTTGTTTATCACCGTAAGGTTGAACCATGATCTGAAATACTCCTTTTATTCGATAGTTCTATTCTATCAGAAAATCTAAAAATTTTCAGTACTGAAATTCAATTAAGAGGTGAGAGCGTTAAAAGCACACAGTGAAAATAGGAAATCTGACGAGTGAAAAGCTCCAGTGGAGGTTTTCAGCCCCTAAAGGGATTCTCAGCTGTAATCGGCTAAAGCCCAAACAAGCTGCCTATCTTTTTCACACAGTGTACCAAGAGAAGAAACTCTCCACTAGATAGATTCTTCCGTATCCGCAGAGTGAACGGAGTTTATAAGTGCTACAGCAAAATAGGTGGTCAAGCATGCTTCCAACTTTGTTACGCTCCCTTTTATATACAAGCTATTTTCAAGGTTTAGTGCTTCTAATTTATACTGAGGCATGATTGTTAAGGATTTAGCTTGAGGGCAGTAGCTGTACGAGCAACCTTGCTGCTAGCATATTTGAAGTGAATTTGGCGTTGTTTTAGATACTCTTGAAAAGCTAGTTTTCCTCGTTGGGCATCTAAGACCTCGACTTCAAGTTCATAGTCTGTCCGATTTGCATAACTATTTTTATCAAGAGCCATTAAGCCAATTGGAGTTTCCTTTTCATAACGTTTGGTCGTCAGATGTCCCCAGACGTTTAAGTGCTCCAGCGAAATTCCAGTCTGTCGGATTAGCTCGAGAATCTCTCCTTTAGGTAACTCTACCTTTTGAATAATGGCTTTTGCCTCTTCTAAGCTTAAGGCTTGATTATACTCTTGATTCCCGATTTTCTGTGGAATTTTCAGGGTCAACTCGGCGTACTGTTCCAAGGTTCGAACACGTAGGGAGAAGCGATGTTTGCGGAGGTTGAAATCGGGTGTATCAATATAGTAGTTGGTCTGAAGTAAGGGAGCAATACCGGAAAATTCGCTGGTCAAGTCTTCAAATTCGGTCTTGGTTAGGAGCGTCTTGTATTCAATTTCTAGATGACTTTTTTTCATAGGATAAAACCTTTTCGTATGGTATAATAGTTCTTGTGTTATTCTATTATAAAAACGAGTATTTGACAAGAAAGGAGTAAGCATGGAAATGAATTGGGAAGAGTTTTTAGACCCTTATATTCAAGCGGTTGGAGAATTAAAAATCAAACTGCGTGGGGTTCGTAAACAATACCGTAAAGCCCATAAGCATTCACCAATTGAATTTGTGACGGGACGTGTCAAGCCGATTGAATCGATCAAAGAAAAGATGGCATTACGACATATTCAATTAGAAAACTTGGCTCAGGATATGCAAGATATAGCAGGTGTTCGGATCATGGTACAATTTGTTGATGATGTGGAAGAGGTGCTTGAAATCCTTAGGAAGCGAAAGGATATGCAGATTGTCCATGAACGTGACTACATCAATAACATGAAATCATCTGGCTACCGTTCCTATCATGTCGTGATTGAGTATCCAGTTGATACTATTAACGGTAATGAAACGGTACTGGCTGAGATTCAGATTCGAACTTTGTCCATGAACTTTTGGGCCACCATTGAACATTCCTTGAATTATAAGTACAAGGGGAATTTTCCAGAAGAAATTAAGAAGCGCTTGGAAATTACAGCCAAGATTGCTTACCAATTAGATGAGGAGATGCGCAAAATCCGCGACGATATTCAAGAGGCACAGGTTCTATTTGACCCTGCCCATCGCAAGTTGAATGACGGAGTAGGAAATAGCGACGACACAGATGAAGAATACAGATAGAAAAAAAATCGCCTTGCTTAGTAGTAAAAATCCTAAAAGTCAGGCTGTCATGAATGAGCTTTGGATCAAGTTGAAAGAAGCACATTTTATTTTGACACCGAAAAAACCAGATATCGTAATTTCAATCGGGGGTGATGGCATGCTGTTATCTGCCTTTCATAAGTATGAAGCAATGATGGATCAGGTTCGATTTGTCGGTATTCATACAGGACATCTTGGTTTTTATACTGATTATCGCGATTTTGAAGTGGATAAATTGATTGAGAATTTGAAATTGGATACAGGAGCTCGGGTGTCTTATCCGATTTTGCATGTTCGGGTCAAGCTGATAAATGGACGTGAGATTGTGATGCGTGCCTTGAATGAAGCTACGATTAAGCGCCTGTCCAAAACGATGGTAGCCGATGTCCTCATTAACAAGGTGCCTTTTGAACGCTTCCGCGGTGATGGTATTTCGGTATCGACGCCAACAGGATCCACAGCCTATAATAAATCATTGGGCGGTGCGGTTTTACATCCGACTATCGAAGCCTTACAGATCGCTGAAGTAGCTAGTTTGAACAATCGTGTTTATCGGACCTTGGGATCTTCGATTGTCGTTCCTAAAAAAGACAAAATTGTCATTGAACCAAAGCATGATGACAGGTATTCTATATCTATTGATAATCGGACTTTTATCTATGATAAGATTGAACAGATTGAGTACCAGATTGATAATAGTAAGATTCATTTTTTAGCGACCCCGAGCCACACTAGCTTCTGGAATCGGGTTAAGGATGCCTTTATCGGTGAGGTGGAGTAATGCGCTTTGAATTTACTGTGGATCAGCATGTCAAAATCAAGACTTTCTTGAAAAAGCACGATATTTCAAAAGGGCTATTGGCAAAGATTAAGTATGAAGGCGGAGCCATTGTTGTCAATGGACAACCGCAGAATGCGACTTACTTGCTAGATATTGGAGATCACCTCTACATCGATATTCCAAGTGAGGAGGATTTGACAGGAAAGTTAGAGCCGATTGTCTATCCCTTGGATATTGTCTATGAGGATCAGCATTTTATGCTCATCAACAAGCCAGCTGGCTTTGCTTCCATTCCAAGTGCTTTGCATTCTTCAACAATTGCAAATTTTGTCAAAGGCTACTATATTGAGCAAGGGTATGAAAACAAGCAAGTTCATATTGTAACACGTCTGGATCGGGATACCTCGGGTCTCATGCTCTTTGCCAAACATGGATATGCTCATGCTAGATTGGATAAGCAATTGCAACAAAAGTTGATTCAAAAGCGTTATTTTGCCCTAGTACATGGTTCAGGTAAGTTAGAGCAAGGTGGTGATATTATTGCTCCGATTGGGCGACCAGAAGATAGTATTATTACACGCCATGTGACCCCTACAGGTAAATATGCCCATACTTCTTACGAAATTGTCCAGTCTTGGGGCGATGTCCATTTGGTGGATATTCGTCTTCATACCGGAAGAACGCATCAGATCCGAGTACACTTTTCCCACATCGGTTTTCCTTTGTTGGGGGACGACTTGTACGGCGGGAGGATGGATTATGGGATTGAAAGGCAGGCTCTGCATTGTCACAGGATTGCTTTTTTTAACCCATTTACTGAAAAAGAGTTAATTTGTGAAAGCGATTTGACAAATGACTTTAAAAGCGTTATTATAGGTTTGCAAAATAAAATTTAGAACTGGTATTCATTGAAGTACCTTGCTTTAGATGCTAATGTTCTGCTGTCAATGTTCGATCAGCTTGTTCGCTTATCTTACTTTCGACCCCTTGCCATTGTTGATGTTCGTATAAAAAGGACGGAGAGACGATGCTAATAGGGAGAAGAGTGGTAGCGAGTGGAAGTTGGGCGGTTTGGAGCTCTTTTTCAAGGCTCAGGCTAGTAGTTGAAAGCATACTGGCTATATCTTGAAAAAGAAGGGACGACTAGCAGAAAATAGCCTTGAGTGGGAGTATTGGGTGTGGATACAGGTTCTTAAAGGAGAGAAAAATGGGAATTCGTTCGTTATTTGGTGGTTTGCGTGAAAAAATTGTGGGGCAACACATTAAAATTGTCTTTCCTGAGGGAAATGATGAGCGCGTGGTTCGTGCTGCTGCACGTCTGAAATTTGAGGGCTTGCTAGAGCCGGTTATCCTCGGTAATCCAGGTGAGGTGCGTGCTCTTTTGTCAGAATTAGGATTTGCTGATCCAAACTGTACGATTATTGATCCGAATGAATATACGGAATTTGAAGCGATGAAAGCAGCCTTTGTTGAAGTTCGCAAAGGAAAGGCGACCATGGAGGATGCTGATCGTCTACTTCGCGATGTGAACTATTTTGGTGTTATGTTGGTAAAAATGGGCTTGGCTGATGGAATGGTCTCAGGTGCCATTCATTCGACCGCTGATACCGTTCGTCCAGCTCTTCAAATTATTAAAACGAAACCAGGTATTTCTCGTACATCAGGTGTCTTCTTGATGAATCGTGAAAATACAAATGAACGGTATGTCTTTGCAGACTGTGCGATTAACATTGACCCAAATGCTCAAGAATTGGCTGAAATTGCGGTGAATACAGCAGAAACAGCTCGTATCTTTGATATTGATCCTAAGGTTGCTATGTTGAGCTTCTCCACCAAAGGTAGTGGTAAAGCGCCACAGGTTGAGAAAGTAGCAGATGCAACCCGTATTGCGAAGGAATTGGCTCCTGATTTAGCCTTGGACGGAGAATTGCAATTTGATGCTGCCTTCGTGCCAGAAACGGCAGCGATCAAAGCGCCAGATAGCGATGTGGCTGGTCAGGCAAATGTTTTTGTCTTCCCAGATTTGCAGGCAGGAAATATTGGATATAAAATTGCACAACGCTTGGGAATGTTTGATGCGATTGGTCCTATTTTGCAAGGATTGAATATGCCTGTCAATGATCTTTCTCGTGGCTCAAGTGCTGATGACATCTATAAATTAGCGATTATTACTGCTGCACAAGCTCTAGAAAATGAAGAGTAGTATGAAGCGATTTAGGAAGTATGGGAAGGGCTATTTGAAAGAAGCGATTCTTGCTCCCTTATTTAAACTGATGGAAGCCTGTTTTGAACTTGCTGTCCCTCTCATTATTGCCTTTATTATTGATACTATTATTCCTCATAGCAATCACGGTCAGTTGATTGCTATGATTTTGTTATTGGTCCTTTTTGCAATCATTGGTGTTATTGTGGCTCTGACAGCCCAATATTATTCAGCCAAGGCAGCAGTAGGCTACACCAAGGAACTCACTCAGGATCTTTATAAAAAAGTCTTGTCTCTTCCCAAGGCCAGCCGTGATCGTCTATCAAGTGATAGTTTATTGACACGCTTGACAAACGATACCTTGCAGATTCAGACGGGGATTAACATTTTCTTACGTCTTTTTTTGCGGGCACCGATTGTTGTCTTTGGTTCTCTAGTGATGGCGTTTTACATTAGTCCTAGTCTTTCTCTAAATTTCATAGGGATGATTCTTCTCTTGTTTTTGACTGTTTCTGGTGTCTCGCTAATGGCAAGCAAGGTCTACCTGCTCATGAGAAAAAGTTTGGATCGTTTGGTTGGACAAATCCGTGAAACCATTACAGGGCTTCGGCTTATCCGAGCTTTTGGACAAAGTAGGCGGGAGATAAAGGTTTTTCAACAGTTGAATCAAACCTATACTCGTCAGCAATTAACAGCAGGTTTCTGGGCTTCTTTACTGACCCCAGCAACTTTTTTAGTGGTCAATGGCACCTTACTTATTCTGATTTATCAAGGTAAACTAGCAATTGCTCAAGGGCTTCTGGATCAGGGAATGCTGGTTGCTCTCATCAACTATTTATCTCAAATTTTGGTTGAATTAGTGAAGATGGTCATGGTTATTTCTAATCTAAATCAAAGTTTTATCAGCGCAGGTCGTTTGAATGACATTTTTGAGCAAGAATCAGAAGATATTGACAGGCCCTTTGATTATTCAGATTATTCAGAAGAGTGGACTTTGGTTGTTAACAATCTATCATTTGCCTATACAGCAGCCGCCGCAAATACATTGACAGAGCTTTCCTTTCGGATTAAAAAGGGAGAATTTTTTGGGATTATCGGAGGAACAGGTGCTGGTAAGTCGACCTTGGTTGACGTATTGTTGCAACTCTATCCAGTTGAGCCGAACCATCTGGCCTTATTTAAACCAGATGGTTATTCACCGCTGAATCTGAAAGAATGGCGCGAGCAGTTTGCTCTGGTTGGGCAACAGGCACAACTTTTTAGTGGGACAGTGCGTTCTAATCTCTTATTAGGCAAACCATCAGCGTCAGATACAGATATATGGCGAGCCTTAGAGATAGCACAAGCCAAGGACTTTGTCTTTGAAAAAGGTGGTCTGGAAGCAAATGTAGAGGCTTTTGGTCGCAATTTTTCAGGAGGTCAGCGCCAGCGGTTGACCATTGCACGTGCCCTCTTGCAGGAAGCTCCAATTCTGATTTTAGATGATGCAACCTCAGCTCTAGATTATTTGACAGAAAGAAACTTATTGGCAGCTATTGGACGAACATTGCCTAATAAATTGCTGATTATGATTTCACAGCGGACGAATAGTCTCTCGCAGGCGGATCAGATTTTGGTATTGGATCAAGGAAAGCAAGTCGGTTTGGGCTGTCATGAGGACTTACTTCAGACTTGTGCCATTTATCAAGAGATCGATCAATCTCAGCATGGTCAGGAGGTATCGCATGAAAGCTAGAAGTAGTTTAGGGCAACTCTTGCCTCGTATGTTGCGACAGCCTGTTCGAGTTAGCACTATTTTACTCGGAAGTCTAGCTCAGGTGCTTTTATCGGTCTATTTACCAGTTTTGATTGGACAAGCAGTAGATGCGGTCTTGCTTGAGAGGACGGGAGACCTCTTTATTCAGTTGTTGTTGACCATGGCTTTGGTGATTGTCATCAATACAATCATTCAATTCCTTTTACCCATCTTTGTCAATCGATTGATTTTTCAGGTAATGAATGAATTACGAGAGGAAGTCTATGAAAAAATTCATGGCTTACCTCTGTCCTATTTAGATCGTCAGAGTATCGGGGATATTGTAGCGCGCATTGCTAGTGATAGCGAACAATTAAGCAATGGACTAACGATGATTTTCAGTCAATTTTTGACGGGGGTTTTAACGATTTTCTTGACTATTTTTAGTATGTCAAGCTTAGATGTCACCATGATGGTCTTAGTAGTCGTTTTGACGCCTATCTCGCTTTTTGTAGCCCGCTTCATTGCTAAAAAAAGCTATGGCTACTATCAACAACAGACTGCATCTCGGGGGGAGCAGACTAAATTATTGGAAGAAAGTATCCGTCAGTTACCGTTGATTCAAGCATTTAATGCACAGGAACAATTTGTCAGCAGGTTCAAGCTATCGAATCAAACCTATGCTAGTTATTCGAAAGCAGCGATTTTTGCTTCTTCTACTAGTAATCCGATGACGCGCTTTATCAATGCACTGATTTATGCCTTGCTAGCGGGACTTGGTGCTATGCGGATTATGGCGGGGACTTTTACAGTGGGTGAACTCACGACTTTTCTGAATTATGCTAGCCAGTATACAAAGCCTTTTAATGATATATCATCTGTTCTATCAGAATTGCAAAGTGCCCTTGTATGTGCTGAACGGCTTTTTGAGCTATTGAACCAAGAATCTGTTGAAGACGGTGATGTTCTAGCATTGATAGAAGAAGAGGTGCAAGGGCATATTCAATTTGAGGAAATTCATTTTTCTTACACTCCTTTAATCCCCTTGATTGAGAATTTGACGGTTGATGTTCCAGCAGGTTCTAGAGTAGCAATTGTAGGACCGACTGGTGCTGGAAAATCGACGCTTATCAATCTGCTGATGCGTTTTTATGAAGTGAATCAAGGCAAGATTTTGTTAGATGAAGTCCCAATTTCTTGCTATAGTCGGGCGGATTTTAGGCGGCAAATTGGCATGGTTTTACAGGAAACCTGGATTAAGACAGGGACAATCCATGAAAATATTGCTTATGGTTACCCTCAAGCGACACGAGAAATGGTCATAGAGGCAGCTAAGGCTGCGAATGCAGATTTCTTTATTCGCCAGTTGCCACAAGGTTATGATACAGAGTTGAGCGATGGAGGTGCTTCTTTATCTCAAGGCCAACGGCAATTGCTGTCTATTGCCCGTATCTTTGTTCATCTGCCAAAAATTCTGATTTTAGATGAGGCGACTTCATCTATTGATACAAGGACAGAAATTCTTGTCCAGCAGGCTTTTGAACGTCTAATGCAGGGGCGAACTAGCTTCATCATTGCCCATCGTCTATCAACGATTCGGTCTGCGGATTTGATTTTAGTCATGGTAGGAGGTCAAATTGTGGAGCAGGGGAACCACGAGCAGCTCATGCAGGCAAAAGGAGTTTACTACCAGATGCAGACAACGAAGATGTGAGGACGTGAAGAAAATGGCAAGAAAAATAGGGAATCGGAGAAGATTACCTGAATCGATACGATTCATCTTTTTTCTAGCATTTTTAGTCCGAACTCAGTTAAATAAGATACGAGGGCGTATAAAAAGCGAACGCACCCAACGGCATCCGTATCTGTAAAACGAGCAAGCTCGTAACAGCTACAGCAAAAATAGAAGACTGACGACGTGTTCGATGAACACGAGGAAGAGTCTATCCTTACAGGAATCTATACACAAGTTACAAACTTCATTTGTCATATCAAGTATCCACCCACAGTCTATCCCCAGACTGTTGGTGCTAGCTAAAGCTAGAATAGCTATTCTTTTTTCGAAAAAGTAAGGGAAAAACAGCTTCCATCCCATTGATGATTTGCATTGAATAAGGTTGAAAATGATTTTTTTGATGCTTTGATTATTTTTACAGCGTATTCGACTAGCGACTAGAGGGATAGGTGGTATTTATGGTATACTGGTTCTATGTTTGATTTTAAAAAATATGGCGTTGACATGTGGCAAGAAGATAAGATAGAGGCATTTAGACGAGCTTTGCTTGATTGGTATGACAAGAATAAGCGTGACTTACCTTGGCGACACACGAAAGATCCTTATGCGATTTGGGTTTCTGAAATTATGCTCCAACAGACACGGGTTGATACGGTAAAACCTTATTATGAGCGTTTTTTGTATCACCTACCGACCATTCAAGACTTGGCTGAAGCACCAGAAGAAGTGATTTTAAAACTTTGGGAGGGTTTGGGATATTATTCACGGGTCCGTAATATGCAGGAAGCTGCTCTGCAAATGGTAGGGGAATTTGGCGGCTCTTTTCCGACAACCTATGCAGAAATTGCAAGCCTAAAGGGGATTGGACCTTATACTGCAGGTGCGATTGCTAGTATCGCTTTTGATCTACCAGAACCGGCTGTAGATGGTAATGTTATGCGGGTCATCAGTCGCTTATTTGAAGTGGATTATGACATTGGTGTGCCAGGTAACCGTAAGATTTTTCAAGCAATTATGGAAGAATTGATCGATCCAGATCGACCGGGAGATTTTAATCAGGCGCTAATGGATTTGGGGTCAGATATTGAGGGGCCTGTCAATCCACGTCCTGAAGCTAGTCCGATCAAGGACTTCAGTGCAGCCTATCTCAATGGAACGATGGACAAATATCCGATAAAGGCACCCAAGAAAAAACCGCTTCCAGTTGCCTATCAGGCATTTGTTGTCCGAAATGAAAAAAATGAGTTTTTACTTGAAAAAAATCAGCACTCTACATTATTGGCAGGCTTCTGGTCATTTCCTTTGTTAGAAAGAGGTGCAATTCTACCACCGCAAGTATCCTTATTTGAAGTAGCAGAGGAAGGTCCGCAAGTGGATATGTTTAAGGAGTTTAGTAAGACGTATCCCTTATCAGTTGAATGGCAGGCGACTACATTTTCACCAGTCCACCATGTCTTTAGCCATCGCAAATGGCAGATTGACATTATAGAGGGCTATACTTCAAGTGCGGGTGTTCCAACGGATAGGGAAATCCAATGGGTTGCAGTTGAAGATTTTCACCGCTATCCTTTTGCAAAACCGCAACAAAAGATGTGGGACAGCTATTTGGCTGGAAAGCAAGATTTGAAACAAGGAGTTGAAAAGTAGATCTAGGCAGGAGTTATCCTCTTGCTCCTCCCTCTTTAAAACAGGTATTATAGCCACTAAGGGTGGTAAGTTTTCACATGGTATACTCATTTAGTTTAACTTTTATTACTTCAAGGATTGTGGAAACTCCGTTTCCCTATTTCCAACTTCCAATCATCTAGAAGATGATTGAAACTCGCTTTGCCGTACTCTACGATTGTTACTGACTATCGTCAGTATGATTTCCAACCTTCAACAGTCATTAGACTGTTGAAGCAGCCTGCAGCTCGTTGCCTAGTACTAAAAGTAAACGAAACAACTATATAGTCTGCGGATGATAGCAGTAACCTACATTGATATGAGGAGGTGACACATTTCAAACCTCCCCTAGTCTCTTAGACTTCGTTAATTTGATTCCATGGTTGAAAGGTAGTCAGAAACGGAGATTGTTTGTGAATAAAAGAAATATTCCTCGAAGCAACAACTTCGAGGAATATTTCTTTTAATAGTGAGTTTTCTGCTGGCTATGAGGAGCAATTATGCCTCTTTTACAAAGGTGTTAATTTCAGCTTCAATAGCAGCGATTTTAGTTTCGGCTTCCTGGCTATCTGCGCCAACAGTTGCAATGTAGAACTTGATTTTTGGTTCAGTTCCAGATGGACGCACAGCAAACCAAGAATTGTCTGTTAGGGTATACTTCAAGACATTGCTCGGTGGAGTAGATAGGGTAGAAACCTTACCGTCCTTGTCTGTAGCTGTTTGCTCTTGGAAGTCTTCTAATAAGGCAATTTCTGTTTGGTTGAATTGGGTAGGGGCATTGCCACGGAATTTATCCATGATCTTCTTGATTTCTGCTTTACCATCAACCCCTGACAAGGTGACGGAAATTGTTTTTTCTGCGTAGTAGCCATATTCTGTAAAGATTCGGTCAATACCGTCAGCCAAGGTCAAGCCTTGAGAGCGGTAGTAGGCAGCAATTTCTGCGACGATTAGGACAGCTTGGATAGCATCTTTGTCACGGACAAAGGGCTTGATGAGGTAACCAAAACTTTCTTCAAAGCCAAACATGTAAGTATGGTTGTGTCTTTCTTCAAATTCTTGGATTTTTTCCGCAATAAACTTGAAGCCGGTCAAGACATTAAACATGGTGGCACCATAGCTTTCTGCAATCTTGGTTACGAGTTCAGTCGATACGATTGATTTCGCAAGGGCAGCATTGGCTGGCAGGGTACCAGCTTGTTTGTGGGCTTCTAAGATATATTTAGCGATGAGCGCTCCAATTTGGTTACCAGAAAGATTGCGATAGCTACCATCTGCTTGGCGAATTTCTACTCCGAGACGGTCAGCATCTGGGTCTGTTGCGACCAGAACATCAGCATCGACTTGACGCCCCAATTCTTCCGCAAGGGCAAAGGCTGATTGGCTTTCTGGGTTTGGTGATGAGACGGTTGAGAAATCAGGGTCTGGCTTTGCTTGACTTTCGACCACTTGGACAGATTCAAAGCCAGCTTGGGCAAGAGCACGACGAGCCAACATTTCACCAGTACCATGAAGCGGAGTGAAGACAATCTTCATATCGCGACCGTATTCATTAATGAGATCTTGATTGATAGTTACATCCTTGATTTCTTTAAGGTATTCCTTATCAACCGCTTCACCAATCACTTCGATGAGACCACTTTGCTTGGCTGTTTCTAAATCGGCTACCGCAATTGCAAAGGGGTCCGTAATTTCACGGATATAGTTTGTAAGAGAATCCGCATCTGCTGGAGGCATTTGACCACCGTCTTCTCCATATACCTTATAGCCATTGTAAGGAGCAGGGTTATGGCTGGCAGTGATCATAATTCCAGCAACAGTATGAAGGTGGCGAACAGCAAAGGAAAGTTCAGGTGTTGGCCGTAATTCTTCAAAGACATATGCTTTGATTCCATGCTCTGCGAGTACTCGAGCTGCATCAAAGGCAAATTCCTGTGAGAAATGGCGTGAATCATAAGCAATGGCAACCCCTCTGTCCATGGCTTCTTGACCTTTTGACTCGATGAGACGTGCCAATCCCTCAGTGGCTTGGCGGACAACATAAATGTTGATACGGTTGGTTCCTGCACCAATCAACCCACGCATACCAGCTGTTCCAAACTCAAGAGATGTATAAAAGGCATCTTCTTTTTGTTTTTCGTTCATATTACATAGGTCTTCTCGTAAATAAGCAGGGAGTTCTGCATAGTTGAGCCAGGTTTGATACTGTTCTTGGTAAGTCATAGTATTCTCCTTTTTTTTATATTCTCTTAAACGCTTTCATTATACCATTTTTGAAAAGAAAAAGCACGCTTTCACGTGATTTTCTGATTATTTTTTTGCTTTTTGCAAGGTAGGAACGATAGCCGTTGTGAGAAAGGCTACAATTATCATTTCAGCGATGGAATTTGTCCCGATAATACTCATAAGCATCGCGCGAATATCCCCATTATATACTCCAGAAAAGAGGAAGAAGATACTTCCAAGAACAAAGACAGTATTGGTCATTGAGCCAATCGCTCCAGCGACTAAAAGTCCTGTCTGCTTTTGAGATAGGCGATAGACGAAGTAAGGTGTGATACCGATTAAAATTCGTGGCACGATGGCAACAAGGAGAGAGTACCATTGTCCATTTTGAACGAAGGGTGAAAAGAGGTAGCTGGTCGGTAGGAGGTAGATTGTATTGTGAGCAACACTCAATATCCCCATCAGACCTCCCAGGGTAGCCCCTATTTTAGGACCATAAAGAATAGAAGCGATAATGACAGGCAGATGGACAATCGTAGGCTTGATTGGGAAAGGAAAAAGATTGAAGATAATGGAGCTGATGATGTCAATCACAATCATCACTGCAAAAAAGATAGCTAGTGTTGCAATTTGGGTTGATTTAGTTTGTTTCATGAAGCGTTTCACTCACTTTCTCTAAAATAAGATGAATATCCGTTAGGGCACCAATGCCGACATCGCCACAGGCTAGCAAGGCCTCACGCGGAGGAATCACTTGAAAACCATAGCTTTGAAGGTGCTCTAGATTCTGCTGGGTAGCAGGATTGAGGTACATATTGGTGTTCATGGCTGGAGCAATCAGCCGTGGTATTGTAGCCGGTAGGGCAAGAGCAAGAGCGGTCACGATGTTATCAGCAAAGCCATGTGCAAGTTTTGCGATGGTTTGGGCAGAAGCAGGAGCGACTAAAAATAAGTCGGTTTGCTTGGCAAGGTCAATATGCTGGATTGAGCTTGGGTCTTCCTCTGTCATCAGGTCTGTGTAGACCGGATTTTTTGAGAGGGCTTGAAAGGTCAAGGGGGTGATAAAATGGGTAGCAGAAGTGGTCATTAAGACGGTGACCGAGTGTCCTAGTTTTCCGAGCTGGCTGGTCAAGTCTGCTGCCTTATAAGCGGATATAGAGCCTGTGACGGCAAGAGTGATACGTGCCATACTATCTCCTTTTTTCTAATACTTTTTCGAAAATGATATCTGCAATTTCTTCCTTTGTTTGAGCAGGATAAACCTCTTCTTTGGTAAGTAGATAGGCAATGTGTTTGGTTGGACTAATGTCTGTCAAATCATTAGCAAGGATATAGTCAGCTTGATTGTTGACAAGACTTGCGCGTGCGACTTGAAAGAGTTCTTCTTTTGAGACATTGACCAAGAGTTTGAAGCCGATCAGCTGAATGGCAGGATTCCATTGCTTGATGTAGGAGATTACCTTGGGTGTCTTTTTGAGAAAGAGTACCTGGTATTCATCATTTGAGGATATCTTTCCTTCAAGGTTGGTCTCAGTCAGGAGGCTGTCGATATTTTTTGTAGCTTTTACTTGCTCTAAACCTGTCATATAAACAGGGCTGTAATCAGATACTGCCATACTATGGATAATGGCATCATGTATTGGGACAAGTGTTTCCAAGGTATGAAGAAGACTTGTAACATCACTGATTTCCACAATCGTTAACTGATTGTGAGGTTGTGGCTTAACAGCTGTCTTAGTGGTTACTAGCGTTACATCAAGCTGGGCTTCTAAGCATTTTTCAGCGATGATTTTGCCCAAATGACCTGTAGCGTGGTTGGTAATGGAGCGGACGCGGTCAATGGCTTCGCTGGTCCCGCCAGAGGTAATCAAAATTTTCATGCTTATATTGTACTAGAAAATCTGCTTTAGGTAAAGTTTTAGGAGTGTTCTTATTCCTACATTTTTATTAAACATTTCTATCTTATTTTCCCCTATTTTTTTACTTGCAGTCTGATGCTTTTTCTCAACTATCTACATGGGTTAGGAAATATCCCTTTTGAATGCAGATGCTTTAGTGTAAGGATATTTCCTTTTTTAGCTGAATGTTTCTGGAGATATTTAGTTAGAAATAAGTAAAATCCGTATGTTTAAAATAATATCATCTAAAAACGTGCGTTTTCGTGAAGTTTTTGATATACTATTCTCAATAAAAAAGATGGGAGCTATTATGAAAACAGATATTGAAATTGCTCAAAGTGTCGTATTACAGCCGATTGTAGATGTGGTCGAAAAAGTAGGACTTAGCTACGATGATTTGGAATTATACGGAAAATACAAGGCTAAATTAGCCTTTGACAAGATTGAAGCTGTCAAGGAGAATAATCTTGGGAAGCTGATTTTGGTAACAGCTATCAATCCCACGCCTGCTGGAGAGGGAAAGTCAACGGTGACGATCGGTCTAGCAGATGCCTTGTCTAAGATTGGTAAGAAAACGATGATTGCTCTTCGCGAACCATCGCTTGGTCCTGTTATGGGGATTAAGGGTGGTGCTGCAGGTGGAGGCTATGCCCAGGTCTTGCCGATGGAAGACATCAATCTCCATTTTACAGGTGACATGCATGCCATTACAACAGCTAATAATGCTCTTTCTGCCTTGATTGATAACCATATCCATCAAGGAAATAGTTTGGGAATCGATCAACGCCGCATTATCTGGAAGCGCGTGGTGGATTTGAATGATCGTGCTCTGCGCAAGGTGACCGTTGGCTTGGGTTCTCCTTTAAACGGCATTCCACGTGAGGACGGCTTTGATATTACAGTTGCCTCTGAAATCATGGCTATTTTGTGCTTAGCAACAGATTTGAAGGATTTGAAAGAACGCTTGGCGAATATCATGATTGGCTATCGCTTTGATCGTAGTCCGGTCTATGTCAGAGATTTAGCAGTAGAGGGAGCTTTAGCCCTGCTCTTGAAAGAAGCTTTGAAGCCCAATCTTGTTCAGACGATTTACGGTACTCCTGCCTTTGTACACGGCGGTCCCTTTGCTAATATTGCCCATGGCTGTAACTCTGTTTTAGCGACTTCTACAGCCCTTCGTTTGGCAGATTATGTAGTGACAGAAGCAGGATTTGGTGCAGACTTGGGTGCAGAGAAATTTCTTGATATCAAAACCCCAAATCTGCCAAAAGCTCCCGATGCCGTTGTGATTGTTGCTACTTTGCGTGCCCTTAAAATGCATGGCGGTGTAAAGAAAGACAAGCTTTCTGCTGAAAATGTTGAAGCAGTCCGAGCAGGATTTGCCAACCTTAAACGTCATATTGAAAATATACAAAAATATGGTATTCCAGCAGTCGTCGCTATTAACGAATTTGTATCGGATACACCAGCAGAAATTGCGACCTTGGAAGAACTATGCCTAGAAATAAGTGTACCAGTTTCGCTTACAAGTGTCTGGGCAAGAGGTGCTGAAGGTGGAATTGACTTAGCAGAAACCCTTGTCAAAACCATTACGACAAGCCCTGCCAATTATGAGCATCTCTACCAGTCAGAGGATAGTTTAGAAACAAAAGTGACCAAGATTGTAACCGAGATTTACGGTGGGACAGGAGTGGTCTTTGAGAAGAAGGCTCGTACTCAGTTGGCAGAGTTTGCCAAGTATGGTTGGGATAAACTTCCTGTCTGCATGGCAAAAACGCAATACAGCTTTTCAGATGATCCAACAGCCCTCGGTGCACCGGAAGACTTTGAAGTTACTGTGCGTGAATTTGTACCCAAGCTAGGTGCTGGATTCATCGTGGCTCTTACAGGTGATGTCATGACCATGCCAGGCTTACCGAAGTCTCCTGCTGCTCTCAATATGGATGTAGCTGATGATGGGACTGCGATTGGGCTGTTTTAATCCCCGTTGACAGCGCCCTCTGGGTGGCAAGGTATGTTGTGGAATACCTCAAAAAGAAAATACTTTATTGATTACCAAGTTAGAGTGAGGAGGGTCGTGACTTTGAAAGTTCGACCTACCCACTCTTTTTTCATGAAGAAGTGGCGTGGGGTAAAGATTGCTTCTTGTACTAGCATAGGGCAAGGCAATACTGATGACGATAGGGCTTTCGCTTATAGATAGCATGTACGAATCAGTAAAATAAATAGCGAATGAAGTAAGCTTTTAAAAGATAGTACTCGTTAAACGAGATACATTTTTAAATCACAAGCTACCTTTATAGCTCCATGTTGATTCCCGCAAGGTAGAGACTAGAGACTTAAACTGGGGATTTTCCCCAGTTTTTTGGTAAAATATAAGGAGGATGACTCCAGTCGATCTGAAGTACGAAGTAAAAAGAAAGCCATAAGTACTTCTTTTTACCATCATCTGACATTGGACTATTCAACTTGCGAATGAATATTGTTAGCGATTATCGTTTTTTCAAAAATAGAGAGGAAGAAAAAGAATGAAAAAGAAACTACTACAAACAGCTCTAGTACTGACTGTAACGCTAGGGCTTCTAGGAGGCTGTCAGTCGATTCAAAACTGGTGGAAGAACACCAAGGCAGAATGGATTGGGCTTGAAATGACAGTACGCACCTATGATGAAAATTCTCAACTAATTGATCAAATGTCTGGAAAATCGCTATCCATTTCTCGTAATGAAGACTTTGACTCAGTAGACAGTGAGGGCAACTCCAAGGGAGATAGTTCGGTCTTAAAAATTACTTTAGGGAAATACGAAATAGATCATGTAGGATCTTCCTTGATTGCTGTGGAAGATGGACTAGAAGATATTTTCCTAAAATACCAAACAACTACAACCGTTGATGATCAGAAACCTGCCGTTCCACTTCTTAATCGGATGCTATCCAAATTTAAGAACGATTTTACTGGAAAGGAAAAAGTGATTTTGATTCGCTCGCAGAATGGTACTCCCCTTGCGACTTATGCAGGAAATAAGGTTTCCTTATATGCCTCTGATGCACCGAAAACTTCAGAACTTCTCATTGATGGTAAGCGCCTCATTATTTATCGCTGTGATTACACGATTTATGATAGGGAATTGCTGGAAAAATAAGAACCTGTATTCATCCGTAAAGTACTTTTGTATAAGAGGTCGTTTTTTTGCCCATCAAGTTCGTTTTTTTGAGGACATATTGACTATATCTTGAAAAAGCAAACGATGAGTAGCTTAAAAACGAGCCTTAGATGGCAGTGCTGCACTGTAAATAGAGATTCTAAGACAGCTCTAGGCTGGAGAAGGAGTGTTTAACTTTTGCATTGTTGGAGAAATATGGTATAATAATGGCATGCGATGAGCCGAATGTGGCAGAAGCCACTTTCACGCTAGGGAGGTCAAAACGCAGGAGCGGATCTTGATAAGTTGTGTGAACCTGCTTATCACACGAAAGTGCCCTTAGACTAAGAGAAATCTTGGTCTTTTTTGTTATTATATACTTTTTTTCTAAGAATCTCTTTTCATTCATTGAAAAAAAGTATATAATAACAAGCATAGAAAAATTTTTAGAAAATTCGGAAAAAAGAGGTAGATTATGGGATACACAGTAGCCGTTGTTGGTGCAACTGGTGCCGTTGGTGCACAAATGATTCAGATGTTGGAAAGCTCCACTTTACCTATTGATAGAGTACGTTATTTGGCTTCTGCTCGTTCAGCCGGTAAGGTCTTGCAATTCAAAGGGCAAGATGTGACCATTGAAGAAACGACAGAAGCTGCTTTTGAAGGGATAGATATTGCACTATTTTCAGCAGGAGGATCTACCTCTGCTAAGTATGCTCCCTATGCAGTCAAGGCAGGAGCTGTTGTGGTTGATAATACGTCTTATTTCCGTCAACATCCCGATGTACCGCTTGTTGTACCTGAAGTAAATGCCCATGCGCTAGATGCCCATAAGGGGATTATTGCCTGTCCTAATTGCTCTACGATTCAAATGATGGTAGCCTTAGAGCCAATCCGTCAAAAGTGGGGCTTAGATCGAGTGATTGTATCGACCTATCAAGCTGTTTCTGGAGCGGGTATGGGAGCGATTTTGGAAACCCAAGCACAGCTACGTGCAGTCTTAAATGATGGCGTAGCACCAAAAGAGGTAGAGGCAACTATTTTGCCGTCTGGTAGTGATAAAAAGCATTATCCAATTGGATTTAATGCTCTGCCACAAATTGACATTTTTACCGACAATGATTATACCTATGAAGAGATGAAAATGACCAAGGAAACCAAGAAAATCATGGGGGATGAAAACATCGCTGTTTCTGCCACCTGTGTTCGTATTCCAGTCTTATCAGCTCATTCGGAATCCGTTTATATTGAGACAAAAGAAGTAGCTCCGATTGACGAAGTAAAGGCAGCTATCGCAGCCTTTCCGGGGGCCGTTTTAGAAGATGATGTGTCCCAACAAATTTATCCGCAGGCGATCAATGCGGTAGGCAAGCGCGAAACCTTTATCGGTCGTATTCGGAAAGATTTAGATGCAGAAAAAGGTATTCATATGTGGGTTGTCTCTGACAATCTCTTGAAAGGGGCAGCTTGGAATTCCGTTCAAATCGCTGAAACACTTCATGAACGTGGATTGATTCGTAAAAGCCAAGAAGTGGTTTTTGACTTAAAATAAGCGAGAACAAGATAGCCAATCACTTAGGAGGAAGCCATGTCACTAGAAAATTTGAGAAAAGCACGCATTATTACAGCGCTCGTTACGCCTTTTCATGATGACGGAAGCATCAACTTTGGGGCATTGCCTAAGTTGATTGAACATCTCCTCTCCCACCATACTGAGGGCTTGATTTTAGCAGGAACAACGGGCGAAAGCCCGACTTTGACCCACGAGGAAGAATTAGAACTCTTTGCGGAAGTGCAGCGTATTGTGGCTGGGCGTGTGCCTTTGATTGCAGGGATTGGGACGAATGATACGCGCGATTCGATTGCCTTTGCACGTGAGGTAGCTGCTTTCGGTGGTTTTGCTGCGGGGCTTGCGGTAACTCCTTATTACAACAAGCCAACTCAAGAGGGGCTATACCAGCACTATAAGGCGATTGCGGACGCTAGTCATTTACCGATAATGGTCTACAATGTGCCAGGGCGTACGGTGGCTGGTTTGACTTTAGAAACCTCACTTCGCTTGGCACAGCATCCAAATATTATTGCGATTAAGGATTGTACGGGCCTAGCGACGATTTCTCATCTCGTAGAAAATGCCCCAGAGGATTTCCTAGTCTACACTGGAGAAGATAGTGAAGCCTTTCATGCCAAGGCACTAGGTGCTCAAGGCGTAGTCAGTGTAGCTTCCCATACTAATGGAGATGATTTCTATAGGATGTTTGCGGCTTTGGATGAGGGAAAGATAACAGAAGCAGGAGCGATACAACGCAAATTGTTGCCCAAAGTGGAAGCCCTCTTTTCGACCACAAGTCCTGCACCTCTGAAAGCTATTCTCAACCACCAAGGGTTCGAAGTCGGTCCATTGCGGTTGCCACTCGTTGCTTGTAGCGAGCTAGAAGCAAGAGCCATTATTGCTATCATGGAAAAATAGCAAGGAAACTCTGGAATGAATATTTTAGAGTTTTCTTATTTTTTTGATGAAATACTGGCTGTATGTTGAAAAAAACGAACGATGACTAAGTTTATACTCTTTAAAAATCAAAAGGCTCCTTCGTCAACTTGCCTTGGTGAAGGCTCGTTCTACCTTGGGTTTCGATTATAAGGAAATGAGCGGTGCTACTCTCATTTCCAACGAGGCTGGGACAAAAAGATTTTGATTTTTGAAATTCTTTATCATCAAATCTTCAAATTGATAAATGAAATACAAAAAGCGAACAAACAAGAATGTTGAGTGTCCGAAAACCAGTTTTGTTCGTTTTTTATAGTTGAGGTTAGACTTTTGTCCCAGACTCTGAGTCTACTTTTGATTTTTAAAGAGTATTAGTACTAGGAAACGAGCTGCAGGCTGCTTCAACAGTCTAATGACTGTTGAAGGTTGGAAATCATACTGACGATAGTCAGTAACAATCGTAGAGTAGGGCAAAGCGAGTTCCAATCATCTAGCAGATGATTGGAAGTTGGAAATAGAGAAACGTAGTTTCCACAATTCATCTAGCAGATGATTGGAAGTTGGAAATAGAGAAACGTAGTTTCCACAATCGTTGAAGTAATAAAAGGTAAACGAAATGAGTATACTTGTCCAACAATACAAAAGAAGTTCGTATAGTCCTTTCCTTCGCTTTTGTTGGGCTCTTTGTGTTTTGTCTAGAAGTATATACTAGTAGAGAAAAGAGGTTATTCTTATGAACATCAAAAAGGCCAGTGAGTTAGTAGGCTTATCGAGTGATACGATTCGCTATTATGAACGGATTGGCTTAATTCCACCGATTCAGCGTAATAGTGCAGGTGTCCGTGATTTTGGTGAACAAGATTTGGCTGTCCTAGAATTTGTTCGTTGTTTTAGAAGTGCAGGGGTATCAGTTGAGAGCTTGATTACCTATATCAGCTTATGTCAAGACGGAGAAGATCAGAATCTTGAAGAACGTCGTGCGATTTTGCTTGATGAGCGTAAAAAATTACAAGAAAAGCTCGATGAGCTTGTGTCTGCAATTAGTCGCTTGGACTACAAGATTGAAAATTATGAGAAAGTTATCGTGGCAAAAGAAAAATCTTTATTTGAAAGAGGAAGATAGATAGGAGATATTTACAGATATTGAAGCGAGAGAGCCTCTTTTAAATGGCTTATCTACCCTATTTTTACGTGCTATTCCTATCCAGAGATATTGCTTTAAGTGCTAGATGTCTGACGTTAAATTATAGCGCTAGCCTTGTTGCAATGCCTTTTATCATTATAAAGGGTTACTAAATTTTAAAAAGAGCTTACTCTTAAAAATATGCTATAATAGATGATGTATAAAAGATGAGAAATAGAAAGGAAATTCATGTCAATCATAAAAAATCTTTGGTGGTTTTTTAAGGAAGAAAAACGGCGCTATCTTATCGGAATCACTTCTTTGAGTTTAGTGGCTGTTTTAAATTTAATCCCACCGAAAATTATGGGGCAGGTTATTGATGCGATTACGAATGGACATTTGACAAAAAGAGACTTGCTTATCCAGCTCTTGTATCTAGTTCTAGTAGCTGTTAGCATGTATATTCTGCGCTATATTTGGAGAATGTACATTTTAGGGACTTCTTATCGGCTGGGGCAAATCATTCGCTATCGTCTGTTTGAACACTTCACTAAGATGTCACCGTCCTTTTACCAGCAATATCGGACAGGAGATTTAATGGCGCATGTGACCAATGATATTAACTCCTTGACCCGTTTGGCGGGCGGTGGAGTGATGTCGGCAGTTGACGCTTCGATTACAGCCTTGGTGACGTTCGTTACGATGTTTTTTACTATTTCTTGGCAGATGACCTTGATTGCAGTAATCCCTTTACCCTTTATGGCACTCGCAACGAGTAAACTAGGTCGAAAAACCCATGAGACTTTTAAAGAATCCCAAGCAGCCTTTTCAGAATTGAACAACAAGGTACAAGAGAGTGTAGCAGGGATCAAGGTGACCAAGTCCTTTGGTTATCAGGTAGCAGAAATAACTGCCTTTCAAGAGGTCAATGAGATGACTTTTACTAAAAATATGCGCACGATGAAGTATGATGCCATGTTCAATCCCTTGGTCTTGCTTTTTATTGGTGCTTCTTATGTGTTAACATTGACGGTTGGCGCTTTTATGATTGTCCAAGGTCAAGTAACAATTGGGGATTTAGTAACCTTTGTGACCTATCTAGATATGTTGGTCTGGCCTTTAATGGCTGTTGGTTTTTTAGTGAATATGCTACAACGTGGCAAGGTATCTTATGAACGAATCCATGCACTTTTAAGTCAAGAGCCAGCCATTAAAGATGCAGAGAATCCTATTGAAAATATTGCAAATGGACGTCTAGTCTATGATGTGAAGCAATTTAGCTATGAAGAGGACGAAACCCTATCGGACATTGGCTTTAGCTTAGAGAAAGGGCAGACCCTAGGCTTGGTGGGACAGACTGGTTCTGGGAAGACCAGTTTGATTAAACTGCTACTACGAGAATATGATGTGAGAGTTGGAAGAATCACTCTTAACGGTCATGATATTCGGAACTATCGTCTGTGTGATTTGCGTCAGCTAATTGGCTATGTACCCCAAGACCAATTCTTGTTTGCGACCTCGGTTTTAGAAAACGTCCGCTTTGCTAATCCAGATTTATCACGAGAAAGAGTAGTAGAAGCAACTAAGTTATCTCAGGTTTATGATGATATTATGGCCATGCCTAAGGGCTTCGATACGGTTATTGGTGAAAAAGGAGTATCCTTGTCAGGTGGTCAAAAGCAACGCCTGGCTATGAGCCGTGCGATTATCTTGAATCCAGAGATTTTGATTTTAGATGATTCTTTATCAGCAGTTGATGCTAAGACAGAGCATGCTATCATTGAAAATCTTAAAGGAATGCGACAAGCTAAGACCACCATTATCTCTGCCCACCGTTTGTCAGCAGTTGTTCATGCAGACTTAATCTTAGTGATGCAAGACGGCAAAATTATTGAGCGAGGTAGCCATAAGGAATTGCTAGAGCAAGGTGGTTGGTATGCAGAAACCTATGCTTCACAACAGCTAGAAATGGAGGAAGTAGCATATGAAAAAAATGAGCCAATGGGCTGTTTTTAAACGCTTGCTGTCCTATTTAAAGCCCTATAAATGGTTGACGATACTCGCTCTTAGTTTGCTCTTGTTGACAACGGTTGTAAAGAGCCTTATTCCCTTGCTTGCTTCTCATTTTATAGACCAGTATTTAAGCTATCTCAATCAGAGGGCTATTATGCTCTTAGTCGGTTATTATCTGATGTATGTGTTGCAGGCAATCATTCAGTACTTCGGAAATTTCTTTTTTGCCAAAGTATCCTATAGTATTGTCCGTGATATTCGTAGAGATGCCTTTTCTAATATGGAAAACTTAGGTATGGCTTATTTTGATAAAACCCCTACAGGAACGATTGTCTCTCGTATCACCAATGATACCGAGGCTATTTCTGAAATGTTTTCAGGTATTTTATCTAGTTTTATCTCAGCCGTTTTTATTTTCGTTGTAACCCTTTATACCATGCTGGTATTAGATATGAGATTAACAGTCTTGGTGATTCTCTTGCTTCCTTTTATCTTTATCTTAATCAATCTCTATCGGAAAAAATCAGTTGCTATCATTGCAAAAACTAGAAGTCTCTTGGGTGATATCAATAGCAAACTTTCTGAGAGCATTGAGGGAATCCGTATCATTCAGGCCTTCAATCAAGAAGAGCGATTAAAAGCAGAGTTTGAGGAAATCAACCAGGAGCATATGCTCTATGCCAACCGCTCGGTAGCCTTAGATAGTCTATTTTTACGACCAGCCATGTCGCTGTTAAAACTGCTTGCCTATGCGCTTCTAATGGCTTATTTTGGATTTCGAGGTCTCAATATTGGCATGTCAGCAGGGCTAATGTACGCTTTTATCCAATATATCAATCGCTTGTTTGATCCCTTAATAGAAGTGACCCAGAATTTTTCCACTATGCAAACTTCTGTAGTGTCGGCAGGTCGGGTTTTTGACTTGATTGATGAGGCCTTTTTTGAGCCGAAACAGGGAAATAGTCCTGCTCAGATTAGAGAGGGAGTGATTGAATTTCGTGATGTGTCTTTTTCGTATGACGGACAACGGCGTATCTTGGACGGAATTTCATTTCAGGTAGGCAAAGGAGAAACGATTGCTTTTGTCGGAGCAACAGGATCTGGAAAATCGTCCATTATCAATGTCTTGATGCGGTTTTATGAATTTGAATCAGGTCAAGTCTTGATTGACGGCCAGGATATACGTCAATTCTCTCAGGCAGAGTTGCGCAAGCACATCGGGCTTGTCTTACAAGAACCCTTTTTATACCATGGTACTATTGAGACCAATATCAAGATGTATCAAGATATTACAGCTGAAGAAGTGCGTGGGGCTGCAGAGTTTGTGGATGCAGATCAGTTTATTCAGAAATTACCAGGTCGCTATCAAGCTCCTGTGTCTGAACGTGGAAGTAGTTTTTCAACAGGGCAACGACAGTTGTTGGCTTTTGCACGTACAATCGCAAGCCAACCTAAGATCTTGATTTTGGATGAAGCAACAGCTAATATTGATTCGGAAACGGAGCAGATGGTTCAACATTCTCTTGATAAAATGCGTCGGGGACGCACGACTATTGCTGTCGCCCATCGTCTGTCAACGATTCAAGATGCCAATCGTATCTATGTTCTTGAGAAAGGGAAGATTATCGAAAGTGGAACGCATGAGGAATTGCTAGAAAAGAGAGGTACCTATCATAAAATGTATCAACTACAGGCAGGTATGCTTATACATTCGTAAATGGAAGAAAAAAAGAATGAATGTTTTGAAAAATTCTTACATTTTTCAAAACATTCATTTTTAGAGAGTATTTCCTTGGTCTAGTTCCTTTTAATTTTGGCTACAACTGATTGTTATACTCATTTAGTTTAACTTTTATTACTTCGACGATTGTGGAAACTTCGTTTCCTTATTTCCAACTTCCAATCATCTGCTAGATGAATTGTGGAAACTACGTTTCTCTATTTCCAACTTCCAATCATCTGCTAGATGATTGGAACTCGCTTTGCCGTACTCTACGATTGTTACTGACTATCGTCAGTATGATTTCCAACCTTCAACAGTCATTAGACTGTTGAAGCAGCCTGCAGCTCCTTGCCTAGTACTAAAAGGAAATGAAACAACTATAATTAAACGAATCCAGTGGCTTCGTTTAACCCGAGCCAAGAAACTGGAAAGCGAGGACCAATCTCATTGGTTGCAAGCCAACCTGCTTCGATTGTCTATTTTTTCTAGGAGTTGCTTCATCAGTCTCTTTCAGACTGATGAAGGTTGGAAATAAAACGAGTGACACTCGTGTCAAAGGCTCTCGTATCTTGTTGTAATTGAACACGGGCTAAAAGCTCGGAAAAAAGATAAATCCTCCTAGAAGCTGGTGCTTCTTCGTCGCATTTTCTATTTTTACCGTAGCTGTTGCAGGCTGTGCCTGCTTTACAGATACGGATGCCCTTTGGGTACATTCGCTTTTTTCACGCCCTCGTATCTTGTTGTAATTGAGTTCGAGCTAAGCACTGTGTGAAAAAGATAGGTAGCCGTTTCGGCTTTATCTAATTACAGATGAGAAGCTTTTTAGAGATAGGCTGAAAACCTCCACTGGAGCTTTTCATTCGTCAAATTTCCTATTTTTCTGTAGCCATTATGAACTCTATTCACTTTACGGCTTTTGTATTTTGGTTTAACTGAGTTCGGACTAAAAATGGCAGAAAAAAGATGAATCGTATCGATTACCGGAGCAATCTTCTCCGATTCCCTATTTTTCTTTCCATTTTCTTAACGTCCTCACATCTTAATTTTCTTTATACATAATGTGAAAGAGGGTTTCTCCGGCGTCAAATTGGAAATGCTCATGCAGAACTTGATAGCCCAGTTTTTTATACAAGGAAAGAGCAGGGGTATTCTGAACTCTAACACTTAGTAGAAGGTAGTCAAAGTCTGTAGTTGCTAAATAATTCATGAGTTGATAACCAATGCCTTGTCTACGATAGTCCTTATTGATACATAGTTCGTTTAATTCAAAGGAGTGCTGGTACCAGTCGGTCTCTTTTGGCAATATCCTGTCGACTTGCTGTGCCCACCAATTTTCTTTTCTAAAGTCAAATCCAAATAAAAATCCTACAAGTTGCTCTTTGTATTCTTCTGTTACAAGAATAGCCTGGCGATCGGACAAGATACTATTTTCAATCCTCTTTTTCAAGGAATGGGGTTTTTGAATTTCATCTTTATAGACATCATCATATAAAGCAGATACCTTGTCTATGATTTGATAGATTTCCTTATCTTTATAAATCTTCACTTCTTCAAGCTCCTTAAAATGGCTTCTTTTTCTATTAGTATATCATATGGGGTTATAGGTGACAACGGTAGCTGCTGCTCCAGGAACAATAAATTCAGATAATACTCAATAAAAATCAAAAGTAGACTAGCTTTCATAATTAAGAATTGTGAACGGTTAGCCGAAGGTAAAACGAGCGTTCACCAAGGCAAGTTAAGGTTGAGTTTGATATTCAAAATAGTAGAAAGCATAGATATGTAACCCCTTTCAACATTTGTGGTATAATTAAGAAAAATGGAGGAAAAGCTATGAAAATCATCATTGTTGGGGCTTCTTTTGCGGGTATGAGTGCCGCTTTGGAGTGCTATCAAATCTATCCTAAAGCGCAGATTGTGCTAATAGATAAGGAAAAAGAGGTCGGCTTTTTTCCGAATGTGTTTAATTGGCAATTAAAGGGAGAGTTAGGACAGGTTGAAGAAGCGCGGAGCGAGCTATGGCATCAAGTCCAGAAGACTAGGATTGATGTACGACTAGAGACCAAGCTCCTTCAATTAGATGCAGACCGTCAAGTGCTCATGCTTGAGCAAGGAGGAGTGGTTGGTGAAGAGACTTATGATAGCCTGATTTTGGCTATGGGAGCGAAGCAAGTATGGAATATAGAAGAGGACGCACTAACGGAGCGTATCTTATCGTCTAAGTATTTTTCAGATGCTCAGAAAAGTCAAGAGAAGATAAGGGCAGCGCAGTCAGTCATCATTATTGGTGGCGGACAGATTGGACTAGAAAGTGCGGATGCCCTTAGTCAGTTACCACTTTCTCTGACCTTGTTTGAAGCTGAAACAACCCCTCTTGCCAAGTATGTAGATCCAGACCTAATGGTAGGGATTGAAGAAGAATTGAAAAAGCACAAGATTGACCTGCATACAGCAGAAACTGTGGAGAAGATTAGTCTGTCGTCAACTGGTCATAAGGTCAGGGTTGATACCCTAAAGGCTAGTTATGAAGCAGATTACTTGTTGCTTGCGACCAATTTTCAGCCGAATACAGACATCGTAAGAGGGATTTTGGAGTGTAATCCGGATAAAACGATTGTCGTGGATGACTATCTGGAAACGAGCCATCCCAATATCTTTGCGATTGGAGATCTTATTCAACTTCCCTTTGCCTTTTTTGGCAAGGCTTACCTGCCGCTCATCAATCATGCTATTTTGACAGGGCGTTTGGTAGCCTATAATTTAGTAAGCAAACGACGCCCCCTAAAGGAAGTGCAGCGAGTTGTTTCCAGTCATCTTTTCGGATATAATATCACAAGTGTCGGCTTAACAGAGCGTCAAGCCCAGCTCTGGACAGATGTGGATACAGTTCTTTTACAAGCGCCTTTTAGTCAGTGGGAAGCAGAAGAATTAACCTTTAAATTGATTGTACAATCTTCAAGCGGTCGCCTTTTAGGCGGGCAGTTGGTTTCTACCTCCCGTCATATTCATCAAATGAATACTTTGGCGCTAGCTATTTCAAATGGCATGACAGTGCAAGATATGGTTGAGCAGAGCTGGCTTTGTTTACCACGTTATACAAACCTTGTCCCCATTGTGACAGAGGCTTGTCAGCTATACCTGCATCGGCAAGAGGAGGAGGCTGCCTATGAGGATTGAAGAGCTTTTGGAAAAACGGGAGCGGGCGGTCTATCTTCTGGTGGAGCGTCTAAAAGATAGTCAATCCAGTCTTTCGTTAAAGACCCTAAGTCAAGAACTGAATCTATCACGCACGACCCTCGTTCGTTATATCGAATCGTTCGATGAAGAGGCAAGGCAGGCTGAGCTAGGACTATACTTGCACATAAGAGAAGAAGAAGTAAGCTATGAGAGGAAAGATGCTTTCTTACATGCAGACTGGGTAGCCTACCTATGTCAATTTAGTACCAAGTATCAGATGCTGCTCTATCTTTTTGAGAAGGAAGAATTTGCCATTCATGCTTTGGCACAGCACTTGCTGATTAGTGAGGCCAGTCTTAATCGACAATTGGCTGCTCTCAATCATCTTTTGCAGGATTTTCAGATTAGCATACGGAATGGTCGGCTTAAGGGAAGTGACTTGCAGATTCGTTATTTCTATTACCAGCTCTTTTTGCAAACAAAGACTGCCTCTAGTATCAAAAAATGCCCTTACTTCCGTCAGCTAGCCAATTATCTTGCACTGTTTGAACGATTTTTTGAGGTGAAGTTTAACTCTTACCAAGCCTTTCAACTCTCTCTTTGGCTTGGTATCTCTCAACGACGCATGAGGGGATGCGACATCGATTTTAATGAGCTAATCCAGTTGATGAAGCCCTATATGGAGCAGAAATGGTATCAGGAATTACGGACTTTTGTCCTAACCCTTTATCAATATCAATCCACACCTGTTCGTGAGGGGGAGGTCATGAGCTTATTTGCCTTTTTAGTCAGTCACTTTATTCTAGCCCCACAGAAAATTGAGCAAATCATCGCCTTTGGTGGACCGATTCGAGAAGCTACTACCTGGTGCTACCAGACCATTCGTGAAGAGGTAGGGCATCAACTACCTATCCACGAGCAGATTCTATATTATCTCAATCAATTATTGGGAAAAGTCTACTTTTTTAAGGGAAGTTTGGAGCCCGCTATTCTCCATAAGAATCAATATCCATTAACAAGTGCTCGTTCCTTGCTAGCAACAGTTTTAGAAAAGGTTTACCAACCTCAATGTCCCAACCTTATCTTTCAGTGCGAGGAGGAGGTAGGGAATGTGGCGGGGCTCTTTGACTATCTCAGTCAAGCTCAGCCAGTAGTGGTACGAATTGCTTTTATGTCCTACCAATCTCCCATTATTTCAGAGCCTATTTTGTTCCAACTACAAAGAGAGTTTGAACGCACACATGCCGTTAGTATCGAGCCTTTTTCTCCTTCTAATGACTATGATTTGCTGATATCAGATGAGCCCAGCCTTTTAGATATGCCTTGCTATTTCTTCTATAGAAGATTGTACGCAAATGATTTGATAGCCTTGAAAAAAATCATTACCAACCTTCAGGAGCAGAAAGAAAAGCGTGCCCAGCGACGTCTAGAAACCAGTATGTTCTCGATGGAGAGGCGTTGATACTCTTTAAAAATCAAAAGAATCCTTCGTCAACTTGCCTTGGTGAAGGCTCGTTCTACCTTGGGCTTCGATTATAAGAAAATGAGTGGTGCTAACCTCATTTCCAACCTTTCACATTCTTAATTGTGAAAGCGAGTCTACTTTTGATTTTTATTGAGTATGAGTAGGTACAAAAGAAAGAAAAAAGAGTAAGAGTCTACTTATCATTTGATGAGGAGGGATCGTGCTCTTTTTCTATCAAAAATTTTTCAGAACCTATATTTTTTGATAGGAGCTGGTGGGAGAAATAGGTTACAATAGGGATAACTAGAAAACGTAAGCGTTTTCAAATACAACCATTCAGTCTCATTTTATTAGTTCCTTAACTTAGCTTGTCTAATCTTAGTGATGTTTGTGCTTTGTTTCTTGGTAGTAAAAGAAAGCTGAAGGGTTATCATAAATAAAGGAGGTCTCCCATGACACAAGAAAAATATATTATGGCTATTGATCAAGGCACGACAAGCTCACGTGCCATCATCTTTAATAAAAAAGGTGAGAAAGTCGGAAGTTATCAAAAGGAATTTCCACAAATTTTCCTAAAACCAGGTTGGGTAGAGCACAATGCGAATCAGATTTGGAATTCAGTCCAATCCGTCATTGCAGGAGCTTTCATCGAAAGCGGGATTAACCCATCGCAAATCGAGGGAATCGGAATTACCAACCAACGGGAAACAACGGTTGTCTGGGATAAGGAGACAGGGCTTCCAATCTACAATGCAATCGTCTGGCAATCCCGTCAGACAGCTCATCTTGCAGATCAGTTGAAACAAGATGGCTATTCGGACATGATTCACCAAAAGACTGGCTTGGTCATTGATGCTTATTTCTCTGCAACTAAGGTTCGGTGGATTTTAGATCAAGTGCCAGGTGCCCAAGAGCGAGCTGAAAAAGGAGAAATTCTTTTTGGTACAATCGATACATGGCTAGTCTGGAAATTAACCAATGGACGCTGCCATGTGACAGACTATTCCAATGCAGCACGAACCATGCTGTATAATATTAAGGAACTCAAATGGGATGATGATATTCTTGCGCTTTTGAATATTCCAAAAGCGATGTTGCCGGAAGTCAAGTCCAATTCAGAAGTCTATGGCAAGACGACGCCATTTCATTTCTACGGTGCAGAAGTTCCAATTTCAGGGATGGCAGGTGACCAACAGGCAGCCTTGTTTGGACAATTAGCCTTTGAGCCAGGTATGGTAAAAAATACCTACGGCACAGGTTCTTTCATCGTCATGAACACTGGTGAAGAGATGCAGTTATCTGAAAATAGTCTCTTGACAACCATCGGCTATGGAATCAATGGCAAGGTTTACTATGCCCTTGAGGGTTCCGTTTTCATTGCAGGTAGTGCTGTTCAGTGGTTGCGGGATGGTATGCGTATGGTCAAAGAGTCTCCTGAATCTGAGGAACTAGCCCGCAAGTCTACTAGCAATGATGAAGTCTATGTAGTCCCAGCCTTTACCGGTCTTGGTGCACCCTATTGGAACTCCGATGCCCGTGGTTCAGTTTTTGGTTTGACACGTGGAACCACTAAGGAAGACTTTGTGAAGGCAACTCTTCAATCTATCGCCTATCAGGTGCGCGATGTTATTGATGTGATGCAAATTGACTCTGGAATGCCTATCTCTGTCTTGAAGGTAGATGGTGGTGCAGCCATGAACAGCCTCCTTATGCAGTTCCAAGCGGATATTTTAGGTATTGAAATTGCAAGAGCTAAAAATTTGGAAACAACAGCCCTCGGCGCAGCCTTTCTTGCTGGTTTGGCAGTCGGTTTCTGGAAAGATTTAGAGGAATTAAAGGCTCTAAATGCCGTTGGTCATTCTTTCCAACCAGCTATGAACAATGCCCGTAAGGAACAGTTGTACAAGGGGTGGAAGAAAGCAGTTGCAGCTACGCAATTATTTGCTGAGATAGATGAAGAAGAATAGAAGAGAGAGTATAAAATGGAATTTTCAAAAGAAACAAGACGACTAGCTATTGAAAAAATGCAGGACAGACAGCTTGATTTGCTGATTATAGGAGGAGGGATCACTGGTGCAGGTGTTGCTCTACAAGCAGCGGCAAGTGGAATGGAAACAGCCTTGATTGAAATGCAAGACTTTGCAGAAGGGACGAGTAGCCGGTCTACAAAATTGGTTCACGGTGGCTTGCGTTACTTGAAACAATTTGATGTGGAGGTTGTATCCGATACAGTTTCAGAACGTGCAGTGGTACAACAAATTGCTCCTCACATTCCAAAACCAGACCCAATGTTACTTCCAGTCTATGATGAAGAGGGATCTACCTTCAGCATGTTCCGCTTAAAAGTTGCCATGGACTTGTATGACCTCCTAGCAGGTGTCAACAATACAGATCTGGCTAATAAAGTGCTAACAAAAGAAGAAGTCCTAGAACGTGAACCACATTTGAAGCAGGAGGGGCTTGTCGGAGGTGGTGTCTACCTTGATTTCCGTAATAACGATGCCCGTCTCGTTATCGAAAATATCAAGCGTGCTGCCAAAGATGGAGCCTTGATTGCGAGCCGTGTCAAAGCAGAGCGCTTTATCAAGGATAGCAAGGGCAAGATTATAGGGATTGTCGCACGTGACCTCCTGACAGACAGCACCTTTGAAATTCGAGCTCGTCTCGTCATCAATACAACTGGACCATGGAGTGACGAAGTACGCAATCTCGGTGGTGAAGGTAGTGGTCTCTTGCAAATGCGCCCAACAAAAGGAGTTCACTTAGTGGTGGATAGTTCTCGCCTTTCTGTGCCACAACCGACTTATTTTGATACAGGACATGCAGATGGACGAATGGTCTTTGTCTTACCGCGTGAAAACAAGACCTATTTTGGAACGACAGATACAGACTACACAGGCGATCTAGCCAATCCAATGGTAACGCAAGAAGATGTTGATTATCTACTTGATATTGTGAACAATCGTTTCCCTGATGCTCACTTGACCCTCGATGATATTGAGAGCGGCTGGGCAGGTTTGCGCCCACTCTTATCTGGAAATGGTGCTTCTGACTACAATGGTGGAAATAATGGTAAATTGAGCGATGATAGTTTCAATAGCCTGATCGATACCGTCAAGGCTTATCTCAACAATGAAAAAACACGTGATGATGTCGAGCATGATTTAACCCAGCTTGAAGGGAGTGTATCAGAAAAAACATTAGACCCATCAGCTGTTTCTCGTGGCTCTGCTCTTGATCGTGATGACAATGGTTTATTGACCCTTGCTGGAGGAAAAATTACTGACTTCCGTAAAATGGCAGAGGGTGCCCTTGAAAAAGTGGCGGAAATTCTTGACGCAGAACATGGTCGCACATTTAGACTAATCAATTCAAAAACCTATCCTGTATCAGGTGGAGAATTAAATCCTGCTAATGTGGCAGAAGAAATTGAACATTTGGCACAATTGGGTGTGAAAAAAGGCTTGAACTATGATGATGCACTTTATCTTGCGAATTTATACGGTTCAAATGCACCAAAAGTCTTTGCCCTTAACCACAAAGTAGAAGCAGTAAGTAATCTGAACCAACGCGATTTACTATCTCTTCATTATGCGATGAAAGAGGAGATGACTTTAACTGCAGTAGACTATCTCCTACGTCGGACGAACTATATGCTCTTTATGCGTGAGCAGCTAGACCATATTGTTGAAGATGTACTATCTGAAATGGCAGCTTACTACGGCTGGTCTGAAGAAGAGCAGGTAGCACAACGGACCTTATTAGAGGAGACCCTAGTCAAGAACGACTTGGCTTACTTAAAAAAGTAAATTCAATCATCACTATCAATACAAAATGTAGAAGGAGTTTATATGACAAAAGAATTATTAGGTGAAGTAATCGGAACTGCCTTACTCATCTTATTGGGGAATGGAGTTGTAGCAGGTGTCGTCCTTGATAAAAGTAAGAGTAAGGACGCTGGCTGGATTGTGATTACAATCGGTTGGGGTCTTGCCGTTGCAATGGCAGCTTTTATAGGTGGTCTGTTAGGGCCTGCTCATTTGAATCCGGCGGTATCCATCGCTATGGCTTACGCAGGTAATCTTCCATGGGGCTCTGTCCTTCCTTACATCGGTGCCCAGTTCATTGGTGCTTTTATTGGAAGTATCTTGGTTTATGCGATGTACAAGGATCACTACGATGCAACAGAAGATACTGGAGCAGTTCTTGCAACTTTCTCAACAGGACCTGCTATTCGCAATACAGTTACAAATACAATCAGCGAAGCAATTGGAACGTTCGTTCTCGTACTTGCCCTGCTCGCTTTTGGCAACTATGATATGCCTGCTGGTCTTGCTACCTTGACAGTTGGAGCCTTGATTGTGTCTCTCGGAGTTTCTCTCGGTGGTCCAACAGGGTATGCTTTAAATCCTGCGCGTGACCTTGGTCCACGTATCATGCACGCTATCCTTCCATTGAAGCACAAAGGTAACTCAGACTGGAGCTATGCTCTCGTACCAGTTTTAGGTCCTATCATCGGAGGCTTGCTCGCAGCAATTTTCTATGGATTGATCTTCTAATATTCTTTATAGTTGTTTCGTTTCCTTTTAGTACTAGGCAAGGAGCTGCAGGCTGCTTCAACAGTCTAATGACTGTTGAAGGTTGGAAATCATACTGACGATAGTCAGTAACAATCGTAGAGTACGGCAAAGCGAGTTCCAATCATCTAGCAGATGATTGGAAGTTGGAAATAGAGAAACGTAGTTTCCACAATCGTTGAAGTAATAAAAGTTAAACGAAATGAGTATAAAAATCAGCACTACACGGTATCAACGGATCATTGGAAGGTGCTAAAAGCTGTGTCAAAAAGGCAGGTAGCCATCTAGCACAACAGTCTAAGAATAGCCTGTTTAAAGTTAGAACTAAAATGAGTGCCCCTCTTGTCAAATGTCCTTATATCATATTCTAGTTTGATGAGTGACGAACTCTAATGGATCTTTTCAGCCTATTTCCTAAAACAAAAAGACATAGTTGGGAACAGTCACTGCTTTTATGCCAATTGTCCGTGATTGAGTTGCTGTGTCCATCCTCCTTACCTAAAGCTAAAGGAAAGGACTAGCTTGATTTTCTTTGAGTATAAGCCTGAAGAAAACCTGTCTCACTTTTAAATAGAGACAGGTTTTTCGTCTTATATCAGTTCTTCTAATTTATCAACCAATGATCCGACATAGGCAATGGTGTCTTTTAATGGCTTGTCTGTTGAGACATCAACACCTGCATGTTTGGCAAGGTCTTGGGCAGATAGGCTTGCTCCTAATGAGAGGGTTTCAAGCCACTTGCCAACAACAGCTTCGGGTTGTTCTTCTAGCTGTTTTGCCATGGCAGTTCCGATGGTGAGACCAGCAGAGTAGGTGTATGGATACAAGCCCATATAGTAGTGTGGCTGGCGCATCCAAATCAATCCTGCATCATCACCGATTTCAAAATCTTCCCCCCAGAATTCTTTGATGATGTCTAGCTTGATTTGGCACAGAATATCTCCATTAAGGTATTCATCCTTGTCCAAGCGGGTATAAACCTCACGTTGGAAAGCTGCTTCCAGCAAATGAGTAACCATATTATGGAAATACGTACGGCTAATCAATTCGCTGATGAGATAGGCTTGGAAAGCAGGATCTTGATTTTGTTTCAAGAGGGTGTTACATGTTAAGACCTCATTGGCAGTAGATGGTGCTTCGATAAAGTAAAGGGATGGCTCATAGTTGAGAATACTTTGTTTTTTTGCTAATTGGAAATGACCAGCATGTCCCAATTCATGTGCGAGAACCAAGACCTCATTCATCAAACCAGTCCAAGACAAGAGGATGTAAGATGGTCCATCATACAAGGTTGCGCAATAGCCTCCGGTTGCCTTTCCTTCATTTTGGGCAAAGTCAATCCAGCGCTCCTCAAAGGCTTGCTCAATCATTTTGATGTAATCAGCTCCTAAGATTCCAAGACAGTCAATTAAGAATTGTTTAGATTCTTCAGGGGTAATGCGTTGATTGAAGTCAGAAGGCAGGCTGATTTTCAAGTCTGCATGGGTAATGGTGTCAAGACCATGTGCCTTGGCAACCAGTTTCACATAGCGGCGCATGTGAGGTGCTAGTTCCTTCATAATCACATCGATTTGACGGTCAAATAGATCACGAGAGACATTCTGACCAAAGAGGAGATAGTCAATAGTGGAATCAAAGCCACGTAATTTTGCCTTGATTTGTTCATTTTTGATGTGGGACAAGTAGTCTGCCGCTGTGGTATTCTTATATTTTCGAAGGGTTGAATAGAAGCTATCTGCAGCATTGCGACGAAGTTCGCTATCGTGGCTGATCTCATAATCATTTTCAAAAAGAACGTAGCTATTTCCGTAAGATTGACCATTTGCAATGAAGTTGTTAAAGGTCATATCTTCAAATTTTGTTGTCTCATAATTGCGGTAAGGTTGCTCAAAACTTGGGGCAAAGTTTGCTAACACTTCCTCTTGCAAAGGATGGAGTTGGTGGGGCTTTTGACGAATGATTTCCTTGATATAGCTAGTCCATTGTGGCTCCTTAGCGCTAACTTGGTTTAGAAGTGTCTCATCAAGAAGGGTCAGTTGAGTTTGCAAGAAAGCAATTTTGGGATAGCTAGTAGCTATGGTTACTTGATAGTCATTGGCAAGGCTAGCAAGATCAGCATTCATCTTATCTACATCAAGATTTAGAAAAGCATAGTGGAGCAATTTGCTGTTAATGATTTGGATTCGCTCATATTCCTTGAGAGCTTGAATAATCACATCAACAGAAGTGAGCTTGTCTTTATAGTTGTTTTCAAATTGCTCAACCTGTATTTTGTAGGCAGTAAGTGCTTCTTGATAGGCTTGCTGGGAGGGATAAATAAGAGAAGTATCCCATGTTAAATGCACATCAATTTCTTGACGTTTTGGCATAGCGTTTGTCATCTAATATTCTCCTTTTTTTGTAATGGAAATATTATATCATATTTCAGGAAAAAAACTTGACAAATAGCGAAAATCCTTGGATAATGGGAGTATAGTATTTATCAACCACTCATTGCTATTTTTCTAGAATTGGGTGTTGGTCTTTAGGAAAGATAAGAGGGTTGTCGACCGCAAGAAAGGAGTTTTTTATGCAAGTCATTAAACGGAACGGGGAAGTCGTTGACTTTAATCCAGATAAAATTTATCAAGCCATTATAAGGGCTGCTCGTACTGTATATGTCATTGATGATACTTGGCGTCAAAATTTAGCACAGGTTACAAAGAAAGTCGTTTTAGACTTGGAAGAAGCTCATACCGAACGTCCAACGATTAGCATGGTCCAATCGCAGGTGGAACACCGTCTGATTGATGCGGGCTACATCACTATTGCGGAACACTATATTTCTTATCGTCTCCAACGCGATTTAGAGCGTAATGGTTATGGGGATCGTATTAATGTTCATCTACGATTTGAACAACTCAGGTAATCAAGTGTAGGAAATGGAAAGCCAAAAGCTATCGATAGATGGCTTTTTTTGGCTCTTTGTCAACTGTAGTGGGTTGATGAAAAGCTAACATCGTGAGAGGACGAGATTCGTTCTCTCTTT
>NZ_JBUEQR010000067.1:0-8589 GCF_054968985.1 Streptococcus sp. 1F3
TCTATTCTAGTGTACTACAATGATTGATATCTAGTTATGATTTTCGCTTTCTGAAAACGATTTTTTCTTCATGCGTTTGTCGTGATTGATCGGATACTGATTACAGGCTATCGTCATACCGATTTGGGGATTTTTTCGGATAAGGATCCTCGAATGACCGTCATCAAAAAAGCGATTCGGGCGGATCTCATTCGCTTCTTGGAAGAGGGGGTGGAGTGGTTTATCCTGACCGGCAATCTAGGCTTTGAATACTGGTGTTTAGAGGTGCTTCAGGACCTGCGCCAGGAAGGGTATGACTTCCAGATAGCGACGCTCTTTTTATTTGAAAATCATGGAGAAAATTGGAATGAGGTCAATCAGATAAAATTAGCCCATTTTAAATCTGTTGATTTTGTAAAAATAATCTATCCTCGCTATGAAAATCCAAGCCAATTTCGTCTGTACAACCAGTTTTTATTAGATAATACAGATGCTGCCTACCTTTTTTACGATCCTGAAAATGAAACAAATTTGAAATATCTTTATCATCTAATCTTAAAAAAAGAAGGGTATACTAAAAAAACGCTTACTTTTGAGCACTTAAATGAGCTAGCTGAAAATTTTGAAAAAATTGAATGATATGACTTGATTTTTCCTTATATTTTTTCATATAATAGAGATAATGATGTTCTAGGAGATAGAGGTGTAGCAAATGGCAAGTATTAAATTTACGACAAAAGATATTTTTGAACAAGACTTTAAAATTGGTTTTCGTGGTTATGATCCAGATGAGGTGAATGATTTCCTTGATGAAATCATGAAAGACTATGATGCCTACGAAGCAATCATCAAAGAGTTGAAAGGTGAGATTGCTCGCTTGAAAGCGCAGATGGCAAACGCCCCACGTGTGGGAGGAACGAGCATGGAAGGCTCTGAGACCTTGAGGACAGAGCGGACCTCTTCAGCGACGAACTTTGATATTTTGCGCCGTTTGAATCGCTTAGAGAAAGAAGTTTTCGGCAAACAGATTGCACAAGAAGATTAGTAGGTAAGGTGTTTGCAATTTTTGGATAATCGCGTGGTAGTGTTCTACCATGAGGAAAGTCCATGCTAGCACCGGCTGTGATGCCGGTAGTGTTTGTGCTAGGCGAAGCAATAAGCCTAGGGACGTGGCAAGGTGTTACGTTACGGCGGTTGAAATAGCTAAGTCGGAAGATATGCTCAAGTAGATCTGAAAAGTGCCACAGTGACGGAGTTTTTATGGAAACATAGAAAGTGGAACGCGGTAAACCCCTCAAGCTAGCAACCCAAATTTCGGTCGGGGCATGGGAAAGTCGGAAGCAGAACGAACTTTCCTGACTGCATCAAGCAGTAGACAGATGATTATCGAAGGTGGTAGTGCCTAGTACCACTGGAACAAAACATGGCTTATAGAAAATTGCATATATAGGTAGGCTAGCTTTGCTAGCTTTTATTATCGGAGAATCATGAAGAAAACATTTACATTTATTGCAACGGCTGCAGCTGGTTTAGAGGCAGTAGTCGGTCGGGAAGTACGAGAGTTGGGATATGACTGTCAGGTAGAAAATGGTCGTGTTCGTTTTGAGGGTGATGTCACGGCTATGATCAAAACCAACCTCTGGCTTAGATCAGCCGATCGAATCAAAATTGAGGTTGGTCGTTTCAAGGCCAAGACCTTTGAAGAACTATTCCAAGGTGTCTTTGCTTTGGACTGGGAACAGTATCTGCCCTTGGGCTGTAAGTTCCCTATTTCCAAAGCCAAGTGTGTCAAGTCAACCCTACACAATGAACCGAGTGTCCAAGCCATTTCTAAAAAAGCGGTTGTCAAGAAATTACAACAGCATTTTTCGCGTCCTGAAGGGGTGCCTCTGCAGGAAGTAGGGTCGGAATTTAAGATTGAAGTGGCTATTTTGAAGGATGTTGCAACGGTTTTAATCGATACGACAGGCTCTAGTCTCTTTAAGCGTGGTTACCGCATCGAAAAAGGTGGTGCACCGATTAAGGAAAATATGGCAGCAGCTATTTTGCAGTTGTCCAACTGGTATCCTGACAAGCCTTTGGTTGATCCAACCTGTGGCTCGGGAACCTTTTGTATTGAGGCTGCGATGCTAGCCCGTAATATAGCACCAGGTCTGAAGCGTTCCTTTTCTTTTGAGGAGTGGACCTGGGTCGACCCTGTCTTGGTAGAGCGAGAAAGACAGGTTGCTCGTCGTGCTATTCGTACGGATCTCACCTTGGATATTTCAGGTTTCGATATGGATGGTCGCATGGTGGAGATTGCTCAGAACAATGCACTTGAGGCAGGGGTCTCTCAAGATATCACCTTTAAGCAAATGCGTTTGCAGGATTTTCATACCAATAAAATTAATGGTGTCATTATTTCCAACCCACCTTACGGGGAGCGTCTTCTCAATGATTCGGCAGTTGTGCATCTCTATCGTGAAATGGGAGAAACATTTGCTCCTTTGCGAACCTGGTCTAAATTCATTTTGACCAGTGATGAGCAATTTGAACAGCGCTATGGTAGGCAGGCAGATAAAAAACGGAAATTATACAATGGAACATTAAAGGTTGACCTTTATCAATTTTTTGGACAGCGCGTGAAGCGAGCGGTGAAAGAGCAGGAATAGAGATGGTAAAGAATACAGAAAAGAATGATGGTCTCCCAAATGATGGGGAAAAAATCTTAGATTTTGAAGAAGCCAAAAACATGACGGTCGGTCAAGCAGTCCGCAAGCACGAGGAGATCAAAGCAGGTGTGACGGAAGAAGATGGTCTCCTAGACCGTTATATTAAGCAACACAGGGCTGAGATTGAATCGGAAAAATATGAAACGCAGATGGATCTACCTGTTTTGACCGAAGAGGATGTAGCTGGGATAGAAGAGGTAGGTGAAGAGAGTGAATCCCCTGTAGATACGGAGCTTGAAGAGCAAATAGAAGCCTTGCAAATTCATAAGTTTGCTCCAGAAGGACCTGAAAAAGAGGTGTTACCTGACCCTGAAACAGCCTCCTTTCATACTGTTGAAGAGAAGGAAACATCTTCTCATAAATCACGGATCATTTGGGCAAGCCTAGCCTTCCTTTTTATCACTGTCTTATCCCTAGCTTTTATGTGGATGAAGCAAGCAGAAAAAATAGAGGAAACACAAGCATCTTCAACATCAACCAGTCAAAGTAGCAGCTCAAGTAAGGGAGAGGCTAGTGTAGTAGCTTTTCATGATCTATATGCGACTTTCTTTGTCGACAAGGAACAGAGTAAACTGAAGAATAGTGCCTTTGGACAATTACCAGAATTGAAAGCAGCTTTGGAGAAGATAGATAAAAAAACAGCTGCGTATGAAACAGCCAAGAAGCAGTATGATGCTCTTGAAACAGCTATCAAAGCTGTTCAAGCCCTAAATAGTCAGTTTGATAAACCTGTTATTGTTGATGGTGATCTGGATACAAGTGCAACGGTTAGAGACGGGGAGAACTTAAGTCCTGCAACCACAGGTATCGCCTCTGTTGATGCGAAGATTACAGCAGCGATCAATCTCGGTCGCTCACAGCAAACAGCAAGTAGCACTGCTTCAGCTGCCAATGTGGTAGACTCCTCTTCTAATACTGAAGCGTCTGCATCTGCAAGTGTAGAGGCAACAGTTCCTGAGGTCCCAGCTAATGCTGCTAGTTTAGGAGCAAGCCCCCTATATGGAATAGATATTCCGGCAGGTGTGACGCTTCAACGACATCTCAGTCGTGTACCGTATGATCAAGCGAAAATTGATGACGTAAACAATCCGGCATGGACCTTTAATCCAGGGGTTTTAGAGACGATTATTGCCGTTTCGCAAGAGCGGGGCTATGTGTCTGGCTATCAGTATATTTTGGAGCGGGTCAACATTATCAACGGCAATGGCTATTATAACCTCTTCCGTCCAGACGGTACCTACCTCTTTTCCATGAATGCCAAAACCGGCTATTTCGTTGGAAATGGTGCCGGATATGCGGATGACTTGGATTACTGATGTTCATTGCAGATAACAGCGTCTCATAAAAATAAAAAATGACCGAGGATGGAGTTCCGTGAAAGAACTCCATCCTCGGTCATTTTCTAATCAAGGCCAGCAAGGTGCATGAGATTGCACATGTATATTCAAGTGAAATCAAAATAGCTCCCCTTTCCAATGGAATTGTGAAAGGTGGGAGCTAGAATACGGTTTTTTTAAGCTATAACTTTACCATTATAACACAAAAATTTTTAAAAAAAAAGACTTGTATTTTTTGTATTTTGTGATACAGTGGAAGTATAAATAAAAAAGGAGGCATTAGCCATGAAAAAATGACTTCTCTGTTTACTTGCTGTTCTGTGCATGGTTTGTTTGAAGATTCCTGCTAGTGCTGAAACCTCAAGTTATGATGATCCATATATGGATAATGACCATATTATTCAAGTTTTGACCTTGGCTTATTCTGTTGAGGAGTCAGGGACCTGTACGGTGACAGGTGGGCACAAAATTACAGAGGATGATATTGAAGAATTCAAGACCTATTATCAAGCTGAGAAATATGAGAGGGCTGGTGGGTATAGTAGCTATTTTAAAAGTAGTACAGGCTGGGTTAATCGCCCCGGTGGAATTACCTTGAGTTGTCATTATTATCCATCTTCTATGTATGTAGGCGGGGATAATCCTAATGTAAAAGCTGCTAAGTTCGCAACTGCATTCAGATTGTTGAAGGAGCGTCATGGTTCGAGTCCTCATTGGAGAAACACGGCTTCTATGGAAGCTCAATTCTTGTGTCATACATTTACTATTGGTGGTTTAAAGAATCCTTGGAATATTGAACCATGGAGAACGGAAGCGAACCTATCTCGTGTCATTGCTCGTGGATGTAACCCTTGATTATGGATATTTATTTATATGTCATTCCCTTTATTTGTTTAGCAGTCAGTTTACTTTTGAGTCGTTGCGAAGCTCCTGTTGTAGTATTGTTGTTAATACTATATGGTGTCCTAACTATCTCCTTGCTAAGTCAAATTATAAGTGGATTTATTAGTGACTATGGTATCATGAAGTCAAATAGTATTCCTTTTTGGTGCTTCGTGATAAATGCTATCATTAATGTTTTTTATTCAATTTGCCTTTTATCATTTAAGGATTATAAAATTAAATTCATTTTCAATTCAACTCTTGTCAGCTTTTTACTAACCTCTCTTATTCTACTTGTTGTCCATAAGGGTGAGGTAAATCTTGTCAAAATCTTGTTATTGTTTATTGGATCTTTCTTTTTCGCGGTTTATTCTTGGTATTTATGCATGAAAGATAAAAAATATCAATATTTAATTTTCTCAATGATTGCTTTTTTGCTGAGTCTTAGTTTCTAGTGAAAAGTTGTGATACAGCGGTAACATAAATAAAAAAGGAGAATGGTTATGAAGAAAAAATGGTTGGTGTTAGGGTCGTTCCTTTGTATCGCAGTTGGAGCTACAATACCCTTGTCAGAAAGGTTGAAAGCAACAGAAGTCTCGGGTGAATCCACTATTGAAGCAAGTAGTGAGAATAGGACGGTGCGTGCCTTAGTTGAGCAATACAAGTCAGGCGAAGATCCCTATCTTCTGGAGCACCTTCAAAAACTTCCTCCTGAAGCTCCCATCATTGAGTGGAAAGGTGGCTACTTTAGTAGTGATGTAGAAACAAAAGAGACCTTTACGGTTGAAACCTGGAATGAGGAGGGGACAGAGATTATCTCTGTTGAAGGAGATGCGGCAACAGCAGGAGAGGTTATTGCAGCAATAAAAGCTTCAGAGGGTGCAGACTAGTCAATCATGTGCTATTCACCAAGATTTGGTTGACACAGTTTCGCTTTGATCGGCAAAGAAGATAAGAATGTGTGGTTGACAAATAGTAGATAGCAAAGTGAAAAGCTCTGGAATCCAGAGCTTTTTGGTATGGGCTTGTTAGACTGGACGACGTTCAAAGGGGTCATCTGAAATGCCCTGAGATAAAATAAGTTTTGCCCATTCTTTGGCAGAAAAGAGGCTGTGGTCTTTATAGTTACCGCAGGATTCAATGGTTGTCCCGGGGACATCTTCCCAAGTCGTTACTTCTGCAATTTCTTCCAAGCAAGATGTGATGACCTGAGCAATTTCAGTTGTGGAATGTTTTCCCCACATAATCATATGAAAGCCTGTTCGACATCCAAAGGGCGAGCAGTCAATCAATCCCTCTATTCGCTTTCTGATGAGAAGGGCTAATAAGTGTTCAATGGTGTGAATGCCTGCTGTCGGGATAGCATCTTCGTTGGGCTGAACCAGACGGATATCGTAGTTTGAAATAACATCTCCCTTAGGTCCCCTTTCTTCTGAAATCATACGAATATAGGGTGCCTTGACAATGGTGTGGTCTAACTCGAAACTCTCAACAAGTACTTCTTTAGCCATAAAAATCCTCCTTTTCATTAAAGTTGATTATACCATATTTTGTGCGACCGATATAGGAAAGAGGTTGAAATGGTTTTCTTATTGTCCCCAGACTTATTAAAGCACACGGTGAAAATGAGAGCTTTAAAATCAAATGTAGGAATAACCCCATACCTACAAAATAAATCGTGGACGAAGTGAACCTTTAAAACGATATTTCCCAATCTTTGGTCTATTTGTACATTGGTCATTGTGAAATGATTTGAAATATGATAGAATGAAAGAGGATTTTTTGAATCTAAAATAAGTAAAAAAGAGGTGGAAAAAATGACCGCAATATCGATTGGTGTTGCCTTGGTTTCCGCTCTCATTGGTTTAGTTATTGGGTATCTAGCGATTTCTTTAAAGATGAAAGCTGCAAAAGAAGCTGCAGAACTGACACTTTTAAACGCTGAACAAGAAGCAAGTAATATTCGTGGAAAAGCAGAACGAGAAGCAGATCATATTGTGGTTGTTGCAGAACGTGACCGCCAGACCTTGAAAAAAGAATTGCTTTTAGAAGCGAAAGAAGACGCTCGAAAATATCGTGAAGAAATTGCGGAAGAATTTAAGTCAGAACGACAAGAATTGAAACAAACGGAAGCGCGCTTGACAGAACGTGCAAGTAGCTTGGACCGTAAAGACGATAATTTAACAAATAAAGAAAAAGCTCTGGAGCAAAAGGAGCAGTCCCTTGTAGATAAGTCTAAACACATTGAAGAGCGTGAAGAAGAGGTTGCAAAATTAGAGGAGCAAAAGGCTCTCGAATTAGAACGGGTAGCCTCGCTCACTCAAGAAGAAGCACGTCATTTGATTTTGATCGACACACGAGATAAGATGACGCATGAAATTGCGACACGTATCAAGGAAGCAGAGCGAGAAGTCAAGGAGCGAGCGGATAAGACTGCAAAAGATTTACTAGCTCAAGCCATGCAACGGATTTCAGGTGAGTATGTAGCAGAGCAAACGGTCACATCTGTTCATCTTCCAGATGATACGATGAAAGGACGGATTATTGGACGTGAAGGTCGCAATATTCGTACCTTTGAAAGTTTGACGGGAATTGATGTTATCATTGATGATACCCCAGAAGTGGTTGTCTTATCTGGATTTGACCCGATACGCCGAGAAATTGCGCGCATGACGATGGAAGCCTTGTTGCAAGATGGACGGATTCATCCTGCTCGTATCGAAGAGTTGGTTGAAAAACACCGGGTAGAAATGGATAATCGTATTCGGGAATATGGTGAGGCAGCCGCTTATGAAATTGGAGCGCCAAACCTCCACCCAGATTTGATTAAGACCATGGGACGCCTGCATTTTCGGACATCTTATGGTCAAAATGTGCTTCGTCATTCGATTGAGGTGGCGAAGTTGGCCGGCATACTTGCGGCAGAACTTGGCGAAAACGTTCATCTGGCACGTCGTGCAGGTTTCTTGCATGATATCGGAAAAGCCATTGACCGTGAGGTAGACGGCAGTCATGTTGAGATTGGAACTGAATTGGCTCGTAAGTACAAAGAGCATCCGGTGGTAGTCAACGCTATTGCTAGCCACCATGGTGATGTGGAAGCGACCAGTACCATTGCGGTGGTTGTCGCTGCGGCTGATGCCCTAAGTGCAGCCCGCCCAGGATCCCGTCGTGAATCCATGGAGGCCTACATCAAGCGTCTCCAAGATTTGGAAGAAATTGCCAATAGCTTTGAGGGAATCAAACAAGCCTATGCTATTCAAGCAGGGCGTGAAGTTCGTATTATTGTCCATCCAAATGTAATCAATGATGATAAGATTACCATCTTGGCTCATGATATTCGTGAAAAGATTGAAAACAATCTTGACTATCCGGGCAATATCAAGGTAACCGTTATCCGTGAAACGCGGGCGACAGAAGTTGCTAAATAAAAAATACAAAGGGCTGTAAGAGCGGAAGCTATCAGCGATTGGAAACTGCCTAGTCACTACGTCTGATTGACTTTTCGAAAAGAGGAGAGATTTAAATTCGGCTCTTTGTCAACTGTAGTGGGTTGATGAAAAGCGGCTCTTTGTCAACTGTAGTGGGTTGATGAAAAGCTAACATCGTGAGAGGACGAACTTCGTTCTCTCTTTCTTTACGTTTAAAGCAATCAAAATGCGTTTTTTAAAGTTTTCAAA
>NZ_JBUEQR010000068.1:0-56719 GCF_054968985.1 Streptococcus sp. 1F3
AAGTCATGGAGTTACTACCAAAATATAACTCGGTGACAGAATGTCTGAATAATGTTTTTTAAAGCGAAATAACTATAATTTCTTATCTGCGATTGCTTCGGTGAGTGTTTGGGAGAAGTTCAAGCCTAATTCACGCCCTAGCTTATCCGCCCAACGCGGAATAGTTAGAGTTTTCTTTATAGGTTCTTGACTGCCTAAATAATCGGCGACATCTACCATAACCATAGAAATAAAAGATTTACTAGGGTCATAGATAAGCTCTATATCCTCATCATCACGGAAAGGGTTATTATCTGCTAAAGATAAGGTGTTAATAGGGGAAGGTGTGGGAATATCTCGCCCATTCTCGATGTAATGCGCAAGGCTGATTCCTAGCCAATCGCTAGCCATTGCCATAGCGTCTGCCATGTCCTCTCCTTGAGTTCCTGAATGCTCAAAATCTGGGAAGGTGACAAAGTAGGGCGCCCCTGTTTCGTCGGTATCATCATAGTAAAATAAAGCAGGATAAGTGACAAGCATAGTTTACCTCCGTTACTCTCAAAAGCAGAGGCGGACTAGATGCCCGCTTGCTTTCTTATTCCTCGTTCGGTGTACTTGTTTAGTTCACCATGTGGAACTGTGATAGGTCTTTCTCCTCGCTTCTCCATTTTGATATGGGAACCTTTACCGCCTTTAGTTTTTATCCAACCATTAGCGCTTAGGAGTTTTACCATTTCTTTTTGTGTCATAGGCATAGCGCTTTTACCTCCTGACAAGATTATTATATCACACGTGTTACACGTATTCAAGTAAAAATTCTACTATTTTTCAAAAATATACAAGTCATAAAAATCCCCTAAAATCACTTCTAACGGTTTTTAGTCTATCTGTGGTGATTTATCAGACAAGCTAAAAGAACGGCTGAAACCTAGCTTAATTTGAATCTGACAACGTTTCAAGCACTCCATTTCTGTATTGTTTGGCGAACTCTAGCAAAGCAACCTTTTTCAAGTTATGATATTGACGTGCTTCGATTGCTTTATACGGCTTGTACTTGCTTTTTATCCTCGGACGTACTTGCTCAATCGGTTTGCGTTCTAGATAATTCAATATCAATAATTGGCGCAACCTGGTGTCATTGATAGAATTGATTGCCGATTTTATGGCGTTCAATTCTTGCTGTGCGGTCTCTCGGTTAATCTCTAACTGCTCTACACGTTGAAAGTCCTCGCCCTCTGTCTGTAGAATATAATCATCTGTATAAGCTAAAGCGTCATCTTGAGCGACCCTCTGCCACCTCTCGAACTCTTTTAGTTTTCGATTAGCGTATTTTCTAGCTTGCTTCTTGTTCATTGATTGCCCTCCTTTGTGATATAATAGATTTACCAGTTATTATTCACAAGGAGTCAGTACACGCTGGCTTTTTTTGCAATTTTTCTCGGCGTTCGCTCGGAGTTCATGAAAGATTTTCTCGAGCTTCGCTCGAGGTTCGATTCCTGAAATCGTGCTTTTCAACTCCCCGTACCTAGCCTAAACCTCACCAGTTTTTTCAATTCTCTGTACCTTTGTAAAACCTTAGTGATTTGAGGAACTATTGTTATTTATTTGTTTTGCAAAACTGCACCCGCGTTCCAAAAAAAAGTCACGATTTGTCACACTCCCCAATAACTATCCCCCTTGTCCAGATACTTCATAAATTTCCGCCAATGCTTCAAGTAGGTGGTTAATCTCATGCGTTTAGGACGCTTTGGAAACTTGTCAAACATGTAGCCACCTAGTTTGGGGGTGTAGTTTGGTTGTATTTTCCTAGCTTCTCTCAAAGCTCGCTCCCAGTAGTAAGTACAATCTGTTTTAGTTCGGTTTAGCGTATCCCTGTGAATGTCTTGACAAGTTCCGCAAGCGTAGAGCGTAGAGACCTTATACATCACTCTGCACCGTCTGCCACATTGAGGACAAGAAAAGAAATAGCGATAGCCTCCTTTTGTACCTGGTATTCGCTCAAGGGGAAAGGTGTTCATACCGTATCTGATAATCAGTTCCTCCAAGTCAACCTCTATAGATTTTGTCTTGATTTTGCTTGTCTCCATTTTCTTCAAAGGTCGGATAAATCCTTCAATACTTATTCTAGTTACTTTCATTTTCTAGTTACTCCCTATATATGCTGAAACACCCAAATCTATTTACTTAATCCATTATAGCAAAAAAAGAAGAGGCGCGTGCCTCCTCTCGTTTAGGTATAATCATGTAGCCCCTTGTATTCTTTGGCTACGTCCAACTCTTTCAATAGCTCTAAAGCGCCATTATCAAGTATTCCTAGCGTACCCTCTGCGGTCGTACTATTTAGGGGTATTGGTTCATCAGCTAGCAATCGCTCCGTATAATCAAGCAACTCCAGCTCATAATTAGCTACTAACTCTACTAAGCCCTCATGGCTTTTTTCTTTGAGTTGTTTTACACGCGCATTGATGTAGCTTTTTTCGATATCGTTGTTCATTCCTTGGTTCTCCATTGGTTTATAAGTTAACTCTCCACTCTCCAACATGTAAGGGATTGATTCTAGGCAATTCCAAACGGCAAACGAAAGCCCCTCGAACTGTTCACGGTCTGCTTCTGGTAGTTTATCTCGATAGTCCTGTACCATTTCCGCAAGGTCGAGGGTCTCCTCTACCCACTTCTTGAACTCTGCTAGGGTCATGGGTTTTGTTACCTCTAAGCGCTTGATAAATTCGGAAAAACTCTCCTTATTCAATGCGTCGTATCGTTCGCCTGTCTTTAAGTTCACCCATTGAGAAGTTTTCCCTTTTTTATTAAAACTCCCCCAAGTGTCATTGATTTTATGAATGTTTTGCATTTTAGTTCTCCTTTTTGTATGTACTTGCAATTCGTTCCAGGTTCTCGGTCAAGTCATGGTCTGCTTCATATTCCGCAACTAGTCGCCAACCTGCAGGTAGTTCAGTTAGTTCCACCTCAACGGCAGGACGTGAATACAAGCCAATAATGTAGCCTTGTATTCCTAGCTTGATGTTCTTGATAGTGTCAAAATTCTTTGCGCCTGTCTGATAGCGGTAGTGGTTAGATTTCGCCATATGGTTTCTCCTTATACACGACCATTGCGGTGTAAAGAGGTTCGTTATCGGGTGTGACAGTTGTTGTTGAATATTGTATCGATTGAAACTGGTCTCGGTGGGTTTCAAGCCATGTGTTGATTCTAGATTCTAATTTGTGCAAATATTGACTACTAAAAAATTGTACTTTCATGTGTTTTTTCCTCCGTTTTTTAAATTTATGTAAAATGTAGCAGTTGTTTAGAAAAAGAAGTGCTACACCCAAAAACCTTGTGGCATTAGGGTTTCAGCCCTCTAAGTACCAATGTAGCAGTTGTTTGAAAAAAATGTCCGAAATATATATATAGCTATATATTTTGTTTCTCCCTATATCTTAAATAAAAAACAACTGCACAAGTGCTACAAAAGAGCGAAAAACCTTGTCATTATTGGCTTTTCTATGTAGCGCTTCTCGCAAAATAGGTGCTACAAGAACTGCTACAACTGCTACATTTTTATTTATTTTTCTCTACTAAACTTTGAGGGGTCTCAGTATAATCTGTTAGGGTCAAAGGATACGGGAACGCTTTGGCTTCTTCCTTTTTTAGCCGTCCCCGTTTCAACGAATAACTATCCCCTGTATGATTTTGTAGGGATTTCACAAAATACTTCCCAAACCCGTATGGGATATTGGCAGATAGGTCATTTTCTGCTAAAAAAGTAATATACTCGCTTTTTATCCATTTGAGGGGTACTCTCGTAATCAGATGTAAGCCTCGTTCTGTATAATCATCTTCAACGAATGCGACAAGATAGTCATTCTCTTTCTTGTACTTCTTCAGCTCTTCCTGCACCACTTTAGGCTCGATAAACTTATCAAAAGCTGGCATATTCAGGATCCTAAATAGCACCCACTCCAAAAGCTCTCTATCCTTTAGAAATTCATTCTTAATCTCGGGACGCTCTACTTGACCGTTGAAATCCGCATTGAATGGAACGATACACAAACGACGATACCAGCCTTGTGATTTGTTCCGCGCACGTGGTAAATCATTTCCCGAGAAGAGACAGAACAGCTTCAAACTCAACTCAAAAGGCTGTTGGTGCTTGGGATTGATTGTGATAGTCTCCCCTGTGACAATACTCATCAAGTCAGACACTTCATCGATGTACTTGTTGGAAATATCGTCACCAATGTTACAAACCTTGCCAGCTAAGCTACTTAGTTGATGTCCCTCAAACTGGTCGGGTCTCAAAGTTGAAACTTTATCAACACCTATCAAGTTAATTAGCAGGCTTTGAAATGTTCCCTTACCATTGTTCCCGTATCCCAGGAGTATCGCGAGCTTTCCTCTCGTGCGGTTGGGATTGATGGCTTCGTTCATAATCTGCCATAGAAGCGCGACGACTTCAACATCACCGCAAGCGATACTCTCCAACCACTTATCAAAATCAAACCACCCTGCAAGAATAGGCTTTCTAGCTGCTGCATTGTACTGTGTGTTGATTTTGCTAGTGATTGCATACTGAGGAGAAAAAGCGAGTAACTTTTTTGTTTTTAGGTTGAACATGCCATTGGCCACAGGTATGAGGTCGGGATTTTCAAACGGCTTTATCATCTTGGTACTTGTCCGGATAAATGCCCGAGTGTCCGCCCAAGCTCTAGGCTTTAGCCTGCTGTCAAATTTCGCACATAAGCGATTGAACAAGTCCACGCTGTCCGTATATAGCCCTGTGTCATAGTTATACACATACAAGGGGCTTTTATCTGTCACGTCACCCCTGCCGATAAAGGCAAAGTGACAAACCGCTTTTAGATTTTTTGCAATATCTTTCGGCTCGGGAATAGGGACAACAACTTTTTCATTCTTCTGACCCTCGTTCACGATGTACTTGTGTTCCTCTCTCCACAATGCGCCTAGTTCGTACAAGGTATTGTACAATTCTTTCATGCTCGCAGGCTCTGAAAAGTCCGCTACTGCTTGCGCCTGTTCAAGTTCTGCTTGTAAGTTTTCTACTTCGATAATCCTAATCCTCTCTTTCTGATTTCTGTTTTTACGATGCTTTCAAAGGTTCGTTCCAGTTCATCATCTGCCAAGGGGGCAGACGTCACACTATTTGCTATTTGAGTTAGTTCCCACGCTGTCGGGACATCACAACGGACGTACTGACCTATTAAAGCGCCCACGAAACGAGTTACCGCTATGTTTCGTCCTCCCTCATCTCCAAAACCGTTTAGCAGAGTGTCTATAATGCGCATAGTCATTGAGGGTTGTCCAGCTCTCCTAGGCTTGTATTCAGTCTTCATAGGTTTGGCTGGTGCGCGTGCTAGAACTGCTTCAACGGGGTAATCCCGTCCACGATTTACGATTTTCTGATATTCCGCTGGGTCACCAGTAGTGACGGGTAAGCCCTGCAATTGCGACCATGTGAAGCTAGAACGGTCAAAGGGTAGCCCAATTTTGTCGGCTATCTCTTTGACTACTTGGCAATAGCTTGCCTCGTTCATCACCTTGTCAGGCTTCACTACAAGGCGATAGCGGGGCTTTTCTGCCGTGTGTTTAATGGTCGGGTATAAGATGTAGGAGTAGCCAAATAAGGCGCTAGAAACGGCTTGTATAAACTCTTTCGACGCGCTTTCAATGTCATCATAATCCAGAAAAATCAAATCACGATAGATAAGGTTGTCATTATTGCGCTTGTAGCTCCCGTTCTTCTCAGCTTTTAGCTTACCGCTGATACAGTAAGGGGCATCTGTTCGCTTGTATTCTTCAATATCAATGCCTTTAGGCACTGCTATAGGCTTAAACTGTGCGATATACTCAAACGGTTCTAGCTTATCAAACGGATAGACCGCATTGCCTCTGAAACCTTTAGCTTGATAAAGTACCATATTAGCCCCTCCGTTTCTTTTTTAATTTCTTTAATCTCTGCCGTTCCTTGACCTGTTCAAAAGTTAGTTGCCTGTCTTTTGTCTTACTTTCTTGACCAATCCGCAACCCTTGTAGTGCTGGGTGCTTTAGATGTTTACCGCCCATTCTCCACCCCCAAAAAAATCAGAATATCTTTTATTCTATAGTACACTTTTCGAGTATCCTCAAGCGGTGGCTGATAGCGTTTCAAGCCTGTGTCCTCCCATTTCTGCAAAGTGTTCCAGCTTATCTCTAGTTCATTTTGTACCTCTTGGGCAGTTATCAACCCCAATACTCGAGGCTTGGGCTTGTTGTAGTGTTCCAGAAAGGTATTGACTGCTGAAAGGTTCTGCTCTAGTAGTCGTTGTTCATATCCTGTACTAAAAATACCGTCCATACTAGCCCCCTTTCAAGTATTTGTCTTGTTCATTCAAATTGCCATACTTAATCACCTCAAGGCGCTTCTGTTCTTCGGTGACTTGCTTATCAAGCTCTATCATGCCCTGGAAGCGTTCTGCGTCATTGGTTGGAAAGTAGTAGCCTGGGTTGTGTCCTCTAACGTTACCGATAGGGATTTTATAGCGAGTGGTCAGCAGTTGCACAATTTCCCGTATCGTCCGTTCATTTAGCCCAGTTATTTGTTGTATTTCTCGATTCGTGATAGGTCGCTCGCTACCTGTTGGGATAAGCTCTAGCACGCGCCTATAGTTTTTTGGCAATGTCATTCAGTACCTCCTAATTGTAATACCGCCCTTGGGCTTGAATATAAGCCCCATAGTTGGCATTTTGTAGCTTCTTGGTATCTTTACCCTCTGGCTCGTTTTGGGGCTTCATATCAAGCTGAAAATAGCCCAGATTGCGCCATAGAAAGATGTTCACAATTGCTAGGACAATCACCAAGACTAGCTTCTGTTCCATTGGTAAGTTGAGTTCATCTATCATAATTTTTCCCTCTCTTCCAACTTATTGACTAGCTGTTTGATAGCCCGTTGCATAACGTTCAAAGCTGAATAGATGTTATTTGGCTCCCCGTCAACGATTGCTAGGTCTGAAATTGCTACAAGGTCTATTAGTTGTGCTTTTACGTCGTCATAATCAATCATTGTGTGATTCCTCCATTGCTTGGTTAATAAGCGCCCTGTGCTCATGAGATAGACTGTCTAAGCGACACATTGCTAGGTTAAGCAGTGCGAATTGTGACTCCCGCTCCTCTAAAAAACAACTGATAGCAACCGGGTTTTGATAGTCAATTCTTTTATTCATATAGTTGTAAAGAATATCCATGCTTTTACGAACCTCGTCTACATAGTTCAATAAATTTTCATATTCAGTTAATACATCGATTTTCTCCATGGTTTTCATTGTCTCTCCTTATCTCTGTTCGTTATCTTCAATCAAGCAATGCAAGTGCTGGAATGCAAGATATGCAAGAGTATAATTCTCTTCTTGACCTAGTAGATAGCCTGTTCTTTGTTCGGGTGCGGTGGTAGCATTATCTAAATAATCAACTACATAACCCAAGGCACTTTTGATAATTTTCAATTCTGATACTAATTCTTGTATTGATGTTGTCATTTTCCTGTTTTTTGAGTACACAAAAAGCGTACTCCCTTTCTTCTGTAATTTTTTGGTTCACAAAATAGAGTACGCATGTTATAATATTTACGTACCTACTTTGTGGGTCGTCGGACTTGTTACACTGTCGGATTGGCGTTTGAGAGTGTAGCAGGTCTTTCTTTTTATCTTGTAAGGTTCTCAAAGGCTTTTCTCAAAGTCTCGGGTTTAGTCAAGTTATTTTCTTCAGCATACTTATTCAGCTTGCTGTCTAACTCTTCACTAACCCTTACCGTTAATTTAACAGTATTTGAGTTTTTTCCCTTTGGTCGTCCTACTCGTTTTTTGGTGTCGGTCATTGAGTTCATCACTCCTTTCATGTCGACAAGAACTATTATAGTTTATGTCGTCAATAATTGTCAACCCCTAAACTTTAAAAATTTTTTGCGTACTCTATTTTCAAAGGTCATTTATTATCCAATCATTTTTCTGCGGTAGCATGTTTCACAAATTTGTGATATAATAAAGTCACTAAAACCCCTCTAACAATGGCTTGCCTGCTTTGTTATTGTGTTTTAGTTTGTGTGTGAAAAGGCTTGAGAGTTTGGTCGCTCGCTAAGCCTTTTTTGTTGTCGATTTTTAACGGCTATCATAGCCGTTTTCAGCTCTCATTCTCTCCGCTGGTATATTTACCCTCGGGAGAGGTTTGAAGTCGCTAGAAGTAATAAATTTCTTTACTCTGTGACCTTAAAACGTGCCTTAGCTCGTTCACTTATTTCTCTCCTTTGTTCATCAGTTAAAATTTTTGGGGGTCTTGCAAATGGGCTGACCGTTCCGTTTGCCATTTTGGTACGAATATAGACGCGATTCCCTCGCTCGTCGAATTCTTCGGCTAGTATCTCGTATAGCTCGATACGCTTTTCAATCTTTGTAATATGTCTACGGACACTTGTTTCAAATGTCCAACTATCGTCTAGCTCGTCATAACTGATAACAGTTTCCCGTTCTTCTGGTAGATACATTTTTCTCCTTTCTCGTAGTCTCTACAGTCGTTTTAGAGAGTTGTTTTGGTCTAAGGTTTATTTACCCTAGGAGAGTATTTCAGCTCCGTTTTCGTGCGTTCTATGCTTCTCTGTCATGCGTAGAATTGATTCTGCACTCTCCAGCAGAGAATGCCCACGTCAAGAGCTTAAAAATCGCGGTCAATATTCCTATGGTTGTTCCTCCTCTCACGCGCCACTAGGGCTTTTTCTTTTGAATACCATTGTCTTGATGTCGTGGTAGGTCATGCCTAGCTGTATCATCGCGATAGCCATATCCTCTAAGGCTTGGTATCTGACTAGCTCGCTACTGGTTAGGCTATCAATACCATTGTATCCACCACGTTCAGCCATGAGTTGCCTCTTGTTCATGCCGCTAGCACCTTTCAGCAATAGGTTGGTAACCGTTGAATGCGCGTGCTTTGGCGCTTGTTCCCAGTTCTCAATCGCTTCATGCAATTCTCTGCGCTTTGGCTTTTCTAGCGCTCTCTGTAGCTTGAAATTGGCTAGCTCGTCCCGCATTTCAAAGAATGCTCTGACTAGGTTCTCTTTGAATGTTGCGACCTGCTCAGTATTCTTCAAGAATGTTATGAGTAGGGTCGCTTGTTGCTCGTTCAGAATATAGTCACGTACATTCTGCCCAGATTTTGAAGGTGAAATTTTAAATGTCACCTTTCCGAAATGCTCCAAGCGTTCTTTATGTTTGTTAATCAGTACCTTCAAATGCCTGTGTTTTACCTCTGCACACTCTGCAATAATACTGCTCAATGTATACGGCTCTTTTCGTCCGTCCATGTAAACTAGTTCCATTGCCTAACCTCCAATCACTGCCACCAGCTTAGCCACCCGCTCAAGACCTGCGGTGATGTCTGCTAAGTTGTCCATATCCTGCACCTCGGCAATCTTATTCTTGATATAGGTTAGGTCGCTGATACCTGGTAGAGGCTCTGTAGTTGGTTGGTCTTGAATGAGTTCACCCTGCACGTAGTAGCCCTGCTGTCTGATTTCTTTTAAGATTTGCTTGACCGCTTTCTTGAACTCTTTGGCTATTGGTTTACGTGATTGGAATAGCACTTCATAGAGTCCCTGCTCTGTTAAGAACCAAGTTTTTTGAATACCTCCAGGGGTCGGAATATTCTTCCGTTCCTTTTCATCTTCATCTACCGATTGCAAAAATTTATTCATACTTGCTACTGAATAATCAATCATATTAGCCACGTCCTTAGCTCTAAACCAAGGTACTTGAGTGTCTCCGTAGATGTCCAACGGCTGTCCGTGAAAATTGGTAGTAGTAACTACCTGCATTATTTGCCCTGTTGTATCATCAAAAATACTTACCTGCGTTGTCATGTTCTGTTTTACCTCTCTGTACAACTTGTTTAGCTTCTGCCTGCTTTTTTCGTTGGGCTTGTTTTTACCTTGCCACCATTTGCCAACTGTCCTAGGGTCTGTTCCTATTCGTTGACCAATGGCTACAAGATTCAGCCCGTAGTCATTGCGTAGCTCGTCAATGACTTTGCTGTAGTTTCTTCTCATTGCTTGCCTTTCTATTTTTCTGGGATTGGTAGTTCTATTTTTTTCGTACTATCTCCTAAAAAAATATCATCTAGCTTCACTTGATACAGCACAGATAGTTCTTTTAGCAACTCAAAAGGAATTAAAGTACTATCTTTTTCGTACTTTGAGATGGTCTGAAAATTCTTGCCTACCTTTTTAGCTACTTGTCGCAAGGTCAAACCTGCGTTCACTCGACACGCTTTTAGTGTCCATTGCGTCATATTCTTTTAGCTCCTTTCAAAAAGTGATAAAACGATAGTACTATTTTTTTCGTACCTTGTCAATAGTTTTTGAAAAAAATATTATTTTTTTCGTACTTTGTCGCTTTTTATGTTATAATACTCTCAAGAAAGGAGTGAACGCTATGGCAAAAAATAGCCCTCAAGATTTGGAAAATAGAGAGTATTTTTCTAACAATCTCAATAGAATCATGGCTGAAAAAGGAGTACGTCAAATAGATTTACACGATAAGACAGGCATTCCAAAAAGCACTATAACGGGATATGTAAAAGGACGCTCAATGCCCACAGCGGGAAACCTACAAAAAATCGCCGATTTTCTAAACGTAAAAAAATCAGATTTAGACTTACGATTTAGCTCTGAGGGGGAAAAGCTAAAACTTGAAACAGCAGACATCTGGGTGAATACCATGATAGAAATTATTGATTCGGAAGCTCTTTGTAAAATTGAGGGTGCAGAAGATAAAGATGTTATGCAAAATATGACAGACTATTTTCAAAAGATAGCCCGTATAGGATTTGAGTTTATCGGTGCTTTTGAGGAGGGGAAAAGCAAAAAAGAAGCAGAGACAATGCTATTAGAAAAATACAGTGTTACAGACCTAAACCTAGCCTTGTTATTTCTAAAAAATTTGACAGCTAAACTAAATTCAAAAGACTAACCAGTTCAATTTGAGTAACAGCTCACCCACGCGCAGTCCTTGCTGTCTCAGACACTCCTAGAAGCTCTCATACGTGATTAGCCACTCAGTGGGTATCTTTACCCTATCGTTGATGGTTTACCCTCTCAGTGGCTCTCTGGTGGACGTGTGGATGTGAAAAAACTCAACTTTTCTCAAGAGTTGAAAAAAGTTAACATTAGTTAACAGCAAAAAAAACTTAACATTTCCTAACAGTTGAAAAAGTCAACAAAAGTCAAGCGGTTTATTTTAGGAATACCTAAATGCGACCATGTGGACGTATTTGGGAGCTGGTTAGCTATTTTCATCATCTGCGCGTGGACAGCCAACAGTTCCCTGTACTTCATCAGTAAGGAGTTACAACTGCAAACTATGAAAAAGGTAATACTCTAGGAAGCTCTACGGTGGCATATGAATACTAGAAAAGTCCATTTTCGCTGATTTTGGCATTCTAGGAATATCTAAAAAGACCTAGTGAAATATAAAGTAATTGACAACCTACCGGGGATCTATGTTATAATAGCTATAACAGTAAGAAATGTATGTCATGAGCATACAAAAAGCCCCCAGCGTTGCCTCGCTGAGGGTTTTCTTTTGGCTCGGAAGCCCTAGGGGTTATTTATTGCGTGAGTTGAGCCAATACTCAAACAATGCTGTCAGGATAGCGGCTAGCAAAGGTGCAATAAATACGGTAAGAAATGTTGTCATAAGCATTTCACCCCCTTTCTATCCCAAGAGGGCTACAATAGTATACCAAAATACCGCACATCAGACAACGCATTTTCAAGCCCTCTACGGCATTCTGTCCTACATTAGCATAATTAGCAACCTACTCCAAAACAAACGAAAATAGGGCTATTCTCGTAACACTCAGACACAAAAAAGCCAGCACTGCTCGTACTGACTGCGATTACATCTAATTACATTGTACCACAAATCATCATGATATAAAACCCCTCTAACAATGGCTTGCCTGCTGATGGAAAGGTATATCATGAAAATAACAGAACACAAAAAGAAAAATGGTACTACTGTGTACCGTGCTAGTGTCTATCTGGGAGTAGACCAGGTAACGGGTAAGAAAGTAAAAACCACTGTATCGGGAAGAACCAAGAAAGAGGTTAGCCAAAAGGCGAGGCATGCGCAACTGGATTTTGATAAGAGCGGGGCGACAGTCTACAAGACGGTAAAAGTTGCCAATTATAAAGAGTTAGCAAAGTTATGGCTTGAAAGCTACAAGCTAACCGTAAAACCTCAAAGCTACCACGATACCTACTTTTTATTCAAAAAGCACCTACTGCCAACGTTTGGTAGTTTGAAATTAGACAGTATCACCCCTGCGTTCATACAATACTTTGTAAATAACTTATCGAAAGAGCTGGTAAATTTTAAAACAATCCATTCAATCAATCGGCGCATTCTTCAGTATGCTGTTGTTATGCAGTTACTTCCATATAACCCAGCCCGGGATATTATCCTACCTGCTCAGCAAAAAGAAGGACGCCAGGCTATCAAGTTCATCGCTCCCGAGGATTTGAAAACCTTTATGGAGTATGTGGAAGCATTATCCCACCAAAAATATAGCTATTATTTTGATTATGTTCTATACAGTGTTCTGCTAGCCACTGGTTGCCGTTTTGGAGAAATAATAGCCCTCAAATGGTCTGATATTGACCTAGAGACAAGGAAAATCAGTATCACCAAAGCGTATAACCGCATTGTAAAGCACATAGGAAGCCCGAAGAGCAAAGCAGGGATAAGAACAATCAGCATAGATAAAAAAACGGCTCTCATACTCAAACAGTATCAGAACCGCCAACGGCTGATATTCTTAGAAGTCGGGGATCGTTCTCCGTCCGTGGTATTTGCTACGCCAACGAAAGAGTACCAAAACTTGGCTACTAGACAAGTTGCGCTAGACCGATACTGTAGAGAGGCTGGTGTCCCTCGCTTTACCTTTCATGCTTTCCGACACACTCACGCTAGTTTATTGCTGAACGCTGGCATAACTTACAAAGAACTACAATATCGTCTAGGTCATGCCAATATAACCATGACGTTAGATGTCTATTCTCATCTATCCAAAGACAAAGAAAATGAAGCTGTTTCCTATTTTGAAAAAGCTATCAATTCTCTCTAGTCCACAAAAAGGTGAACAAATTTATATTTTTTAGAGTGTAAACCTCTGAAAAATCCTATTATATCAACATTTTCAAGGGGTAAAATAGAACATTATGACAAATTTAAAGTTTCAATCCGTATTCGACATTATCGGCCCCGTTATGATTGGTCCGTCATCTAGCCATACAGCCGGAGCTGTTCGTATCGGCAAAATCGTCTCCTCTATCTTTGGAGAGACACCTACAGAGGTCGAATTTCAACTCTACAATTCATTTGCTAAAACCTACCGGGGACATGGAACCGATGTTGCGCTAGTAGCCGGCATCTTAGGAATGGATACTGATGATCCTCGCATTCCAGATTCTCTTGATATTGCTCGAGAAAGAGGAATAAAGGTCTATTGGAAAATCAATAAGGATAGCAATAGCCCACATCCCAATACGACCCGTATTATCATCAAAAATGATGCCAAAACCATTTCTGCAACAGGGGTATCGATTGGCGGAGGAAATATCCAAGTAACGGAGTTAAACGGCTTTGCAGTGAATCTCAATATGAACACACCAACCATCATCATTGTCCACCAAGATGTGCCTGGAATGATTGCGAAAGTGACAGATATTCTTTCAAAAAATGAAATCAATATTGCACAGATGAATGTAACCCGTGAAAGTGCTGGAGAAAAAGCAATTATGATTATTGAGGTTGATTCCAGACAATGCGGGAACTCCATTACTGAAATTGAAAAGATTCCACATTTACACAATGTCAACTTCTTTAACTAGAAAGAGAAAACGATGTTTTATACAATTGAAGAACTAATTACACAGGCTACTGAAAGATTTTCAGGAAATGTGGCTGAACTGATGATTGAAACTGAAATCGAACTCACTGGACGCTCTCGCGAGGAAATATTGACAATTATGTCAAGAAACTTGACAGTCATGAAATCTTCTATTGTAGATGGTCTATCTGAAAGTAAATCAGTATCTGGGCTGACAGGAGGTGATGCCGCCAAGCTCGAACGCTATCTCCAGTCTGGTAAAACCCTAGCAGATAAAACGATTCTCTCTGCTGCCCGTAACGCCATCGCTGTTAATGAATTGAATGCCAAAATGGGACTTGTCTGCGCCACACCTACTGCTGGGTCTGCCGGTTGCCTGCCTGCTGTTTTAGGAGCCGCTATTGATAAACTTGATTTAACAGAAAAAGAACAGCTTGACTTTCTCTTTACAGCAGGAGCTTTTGGACTTGTCATCGCAAATAACGCTTCCATTTCTGGAGCAGAAGGAGGCTGTCAGGCAGAGGTTGGATCCGCTGCAGCTATGTCTGCTGCTGCCCTCACCTTAGCCGCAGGCGGAAACGCCTTTCAAGCCAGCCAGGCTGTTTGTTTTGTCATTAAAAATATGCTTGGTCTAATCTGCGATCCGGTTGCTGGGCTTGTTGAAGTCCCTTGCGTTAAACGCAATGCCATGGGAGCAAGCTATGCACTCGTTGCAGCGGATATGGCGCTAGCAGGAATCGAGTCAAAAATTCCTGTAGACGAGGTCATTCTTACTATGTACCAAGTCGGATCGAGCCTTCCAACTGCCTTTCGAGAAACAGCAGAAGGTGGACTTGCCATCACTCCGACTGGAAAATGCCTCGCTCAGCACATCTTTGGAAATGACTAGGAATTAAGAAATTTTAATGAAAGAGAGACCTTTCTCGTCCCTCTTACTCACACTACTGTGCATACTAGTCTAAGCCTTTTGACAACTTATTCTAAGTAATTACTGACTTTGAACGATCCTACTCAAGTAAGAAGTCATGTGTTAGGCTTCAAAATCGTTCCAACGAAAGCAAAGGAGCCCACAAAAGTGATGCCCCTTTTTAGTATAAGAAGAGAAACTTTATGCTAGTCCCCAACTTAATCGTTTTTCCTCTAGGTATTTTGCATCCTATTTCTATTTAGGAAAACTATGATTTCGCTATCCTATCTTTCAATGGTTAAAATTAGAGGTACAACGTATCTGCTATATACTCATTTCGTTTATCTTTTATTACTTCAACGATTGTGGAAACTCCGTTTCTCTATTTCCAATTTCCTGCTTATTCTCCAGAATTGAAGCCTATTGAGCAAACCTGAGCTAATTTAAAGGAGAAAGTGAGGGAATGACTAAGAAAACAGGGCTCTGTGTGGGAAGTTTTGGAATTCTGTTTATAAACTAAATGACTGTATCAAATTTTTGTTATTTTTTCCAAAAAAGTAAACGTTTATGCTGTTTTGACAAACCTATCGGTTCATCAAAACGCAAACGCTCCTTCCGAGAGATTCTTGCAGAGAGCTAATCGTGCGAACCAACGCACGAAAAAGCACCCTCACAAAAGAATGCTAAAATCATTTTATGGTAGTTTTTGTCGGTTTAAAATATAAAACTATAAAAATTGAAATTCTAATCCCCTACCAAAATTTTTTACCTCGAGCTCATAAGCCCATTAAAAATATGTTGTCCAAGAGCATCCAAACCACTGTAAATAAACCAACCTAGTATGATAGATGCACAAACAATAGAAAAAGAAAGTAATATAAAACCGTATCTTTCAATTTTAAAATTCATATTATCCCTATCCAAATAAACTAATATAAACTAATCGTTCCATTTTGACTAAATGGACGTCTGTAGTAAGTAGCAAAACCAGAAGTATAACTTACACTAAATCCAGCTCCAGCCAACTCTGCTTTTGCACTTGCACTAACACTTGAATCAACAGTAGCTACTAGGGTACCATTGTAAGCATATTTAATACTGATTGATTATAGTCGTCAATATACTTTGATAAACCAGATTGACCCCAATTGATTATCGTCATTTCATAGCCAACAACTGAAAATTAATTATCTTTTTTAATTTTAATAATAATCTTTATCAATAACGATAAACGTAAACATACTCCAATAAAAATGTTATAAAAATCAGTAATATTTTCATTACACAATTATTCCTAGTATAACTAAAAAGAAACCCAAAAATTTATCTTTACTATTCATAATTTTAACCTCTTTTTCGATAATTGCAATAAAACTTTCCTCCTTTTTCTTTTATTGGATTTTTACAACTTCAATATACATCAAATTTCCAATAAAAACAAGACTATATTTTTAAAAATATTTATGTTACAATAAAAAAGTTGGTGTTATATTTCCCAACTCTTCATTTATCAAATCATTTTGTTTCGTCGCATTCCAAATTGCGACGATTTTTATTCCAACTGAAACATCATTTTCATCTTCAGAAGTATGAATCAAATCTCCATTTTCAACATCAGTCAATTGCAACCTCTTACAAATTTCTCTAAATACTCCACCATAACCAATTTGTCTTTTTCGATACAAGCCATTATACAAGTTATCAACTACTTGCACATTTTTTACATCGAGGTCAAGAAGAAAAAACGCCCTTTTCGTTGTACTTTAATAGCTTCATCGACTACTTGAGAAGTCTAATAAGAGTATTTCATCGACTGCCTCCAGTTACACATTGGACAGAGCTTATTTTTACAAAAATAAGCCTTATAAAGTCTAAGACTGCTGTCTTCTCGACGAATAAAATTCAAAATATCCCCACAAGATTTTACCCGATCAATAAGACGGTCTTTATAATTCAGAAAATAAAAAGACCGAAAACATTCGATCTTTTTAACTTAGTACCAACCGTTTGCCAACCAGAATTGTTTTGCAGCTGACCATGAGCCATAACGGTTCGCAACATAGGCATCTGCCACACGCTCTTGGTTTTCTGCTGAATAATCACCATTCAAATAGCTATTTGTCAACTGATAACGACCATAATAGATACCATTTTGAGCAGTATAACTACCCCCTGATTCCTTTTGAGCAATCCATTCCTTCGCGGCAGCTTCATCGCCTACTACCGTAGAAGTATAGGCTACCGAAACCTCTTGAGCTTCTGGTTTAGCAGTTTCTACCGACGAGACATTTGTCACTGCCTCTGTGCCTTTATGCAATTCCAACACTTGATTCACATAAATCAAATTTGGATTTTTAATCTGATTCAATGCGACCAATTCTGCAACAGTTGTTTGATGAGTATGCGCTATTTGAGATAGGGTATCTCCAGATTTGACCTTGTAAGTATCGGCACTTACGACATCCACAAACAGGAAAGCAGTCATTGCAATCAAACCTGCAATCGTTAATGTTAGTTTTTTACTTGATATTATCATATGATATATGTAATCCTTTCTTTCAACTGTTCTCTATCATACAATCAAAATATTACTCTTATTTTGTGAAAAGATTACAAATGTTACAAATAGGTTTAAATTCAACTATAAAAGCGCTATTCTAGCGCTTTTTCTCATTTTTTCACTAACTTTTCAGATAATAAAGAAGAAGACCTAAAGTCAACATGACAACTAAAACCAAGCTATCTGCCAACTTCCATTCTAGTCTACGGTACTTGGTTCGTCCATCACCACCTTGATAACCACGCGCTTCCATGGCTGTTGCCAAGGCATCTGCTCGCTTAAAACTTGAAGCAAAGAGCGGAATCAAAATAGGAATAACAGATTTTACCTTTTGAATGAGGCTACCTTCTCCGAAATCAACTCCACGTGCCCGCTGAGCATTCATAATTCGTGTCGTATCATCCATTAAGGTCGGTACAAAGCGCAAACTCATCGATAGCATCAAACCAATTTCATGCACCGGTACTTTCACATAAGTAAGAGAAGCAAGTCCTGCTTCAATACCATCTGCCAAGCTAAGTGGCATCGTCGTTAAGGTCAAGAGCGTTGATAAAAAAATAATCAAGACAAAGCGAACAAAGATAATGCCTGCCTGTTGAAGTCCTTCCTCCGTCACTTTCAAAATCCAGAATTGCCACAAAATCTCACGACCACCTGTGAAAAAGACTTGGAAAAAGGTTGTAAATAAGATAATGCCAATCATTGGCTTGATACCATTGATGAAAAAGCTCAATTTTATCTTGGACAAAACTACAAGGGTTAAAACAAAGATGAATAAGAGAGCATTGGTCACCAAATTATTAGCCCAAAAAACAATCAATAAAAAGCTCATCATCGCCAGTAGCTTACTACGCGGATCCAAGCGATGAATTACCGAATTTCCTGGGATATACCGACCTAAAATCAACTTATCCATGCACGACCACCTCAACAAATTCATCTATAGTGATTGGTAAACGCTCAAAAACGAATCCCCTACGTTCCAAATTTGCTGCAAATTTTGTAATTTTAGGAACTCCCAACTTCATACTTTCCATAAAATCAACTTCCTGAAATACATCTCTAGGACAACCTGAACCGACCACTTTCCCCTTCGATACAATAAATACATAGTCTGCAAAATCCGCAACATCATCCATTAAATGGGTGACTAACACAATGGTCATTCCTGAACGATGGAGGTCTTTAAAAATAGACATCAACTCCTTACGACCTGCCGGATCAAGTCCTGCTGTCGGCTCATCAAGGACCAGGACATTAGGCTCCATAGCTAGGATACCTGCAATAGCAACCCGTCGCATTTGTCCGCCAGACAATTCAAAGGGGCTACGGTCAAACAAATCTTCTGAGATCCCAACCAAGGCTAATTTTTCCCGGGCAGTTGCTTCTGCCTCTTCTTTTGACACACCGAAGTTCTGTGGTCCAAAGGCAACATCTTTTAAAACCGTTTCTTCAAAAACCTGACTTTCTGGAAACTGGAACACAAGCCCCACTTTCTTCCGCACTTGCTTAATATCTTTATTGGCAGAGGTCGGAGTAATACAAAAATCATCAATCAAAACAGTCCCTGATGTTGGGATATTCAGCCCATTTAATAACTGTAAAATCGTTGATTTTCCTGACCCAGTATGACCGATGAGAGCTGTATAAGATCCGTCCATAATCTCCAAATCAACACCAAAAAGCGCACGTCCTTCAAAAGGTGTGTTAGCCTGATATGTATAATCTACTTGTTGGAGAGTAATGCCCATAGTGTTTCTTCTAGTTCCTCTTCTGTAAAATAGCGTAAGGGAATCTCAAGCCCTTGTTCACGTAATTGTTGCATTAAGGCTACCGTAAATGGCTGATCTAATCCCAAAGCCTGTAAATCTTCACGCATAAATAGTTCTGCTGGACTACTAATGGATTCAATCTGCCCCTTTTTCATGACCATCACTCGGTCGCTCAAGGCTACTTCAGCCAAGTCATGCGTAATGGAGATCACTGTAATCTGATACTTTTCCTTGATGTCCTTGACAATTCGAATCAAATCCAAACGCCCTTCTGGATCCAACATGCTGGTCGCCTCATCAAGAATAATAATAGTTGGTCGCAAAGCAACCACTCCTGCAATCGCAACGCGCTGTTTCTGACCACCAGATAGTCTTGCCGGTTCACGCTTTTTAAACTCCGTCATTCCAACCAATTCCAAGGCTTCCTGTACTCGCTGCTCCATTTCTTCTGTCGGGACGCCTTGATTTTCTAAGCCAAAAGCAACATCATCTTCAACCGTGGCTCCAACAAACTGATTATCAGGATTTTGAAAAACCATCCCAATCTGACGGCGTTTTTCCCAGACATTTGCTGGTGTTAAGACATCACCTGTTATGACTATCTCCCCAACTTCTGCCTCCAAAAGACCATCGATCAGACGAACGGTCGTTGACTTCCCTGAACCATTATGACCGATAATGGAAAGCCATTCTCCTTGTTTCACGTGAAACGACACATCCTTCAGGGTATAGTGCTCATCTTCTGGATCATATTTATAGCGTACATGTTTTACTTCAATAATATTTGTCATTACTTAAAGGTATCCTTAAATAAATAAGAGGCGCCCTTGAAATAATCATAACCTGAATAAAGGGTGAAAAATAGGGCAATGTAGAGGGTAAACGTTCCTAATAACTGGAAATGGGATAAGAGCAAGAGAATAGCAAACATCTGAGAAAATGTTTTGATTTTACCAGGTAACGCAGCAGCAAGCACTGTTCCGCCATTTTCAACCAAGAGCAAACGCAGACCAGTTACAGCTAATTCTCGGCAAATAATAATCGCTACAATCCAAGCTGGAGCAAACCCTAGCTCTACTAGCATAATAAAGGCTGTCATCACCAAAATCTTATCTGCCATTGGATCAGCAAATTTTCCAAAATTCGTCACTACCTGCCATTTACGCGCCAAGTATCCATCAAGATAATCCGTCAAACTAGCAAAGGCAAACAGTATCGCCGCTACAATATGACTAGCCAGGCTATCCCACACACTCAAAACAAGTATAAAGATCGGAATCACTAAAATACGACCGAGTGTTAAAGCATTAGGAATATGTTCTTTTTTCATCGTAATCCTCACTGTTCAATTGTCAGAATGATATTTCCTGACTGACTTGTCAAAGCAGATGTATCCAACTTTTGACCTGCAATCGTGATTTCAACCCCACGAACAACACCTAACACTAAGGTTGCTGTGTTGGTTCCTGACGGCAGTGTTGCTGACACTGTAGGTGATTCTGGAGATAGAGTAAAGCCACCTGCAATTTCTGTATCCGTTAAGCTAACCCAACTTGTCACACTTGATACAGAAAGGGTTAGTGTTATCGGTTCTTTAGCACCCTTAACCGTTACTGCCAAATCGTTTCCACCACCGGATACTATCAAACTCGTCTCAGATGCTTGACTACTAGACGATGAAGGTATAGAAGATGACGAGCTACTAGAAGAAGATTGGCTCTCTGCTTCACTCCTTGTAGTTGATGTTACAGTCGATTGAGAAACAACGCTATAAGACGTGCTTGTTTCATTCGTTCGTGCCTGATTTTGCACACGACTATAAACGATATAGGTCACAAAACATAAAATAAAGGTGGAAGCAAGCAATAGATAAATGAGTGGCAAATAAGAGGGATTTTTCTTTTTCACCTTGTAACTTCTTCGCAATTCAGACTGTAGCTCTGCTTCTTCTCCCGCCTCATAATACATCACCAAACTATTTCGATCATAAGCATCGAGCAACACAGCAGCATCCAATTCTAACACCTCAGCATACCGCTGTAAAAACGAACGGGCATAGGTCTTATCTGGAATGTATTCAAAATCATTGTATTCCAAAGCCTGCAAATACTTTGCTTGAATCTTTGTCATTCTCTGCAAATCAGCAAAATTCCAACCACGACTTTCCCTAGCTGCTCGCAATACCTCTCCTATACTTTTTTGTCTCATAAGTTCCTCTCTCTATCAATTAGTTTTCAATACCATATTGTACCAAAAATTTAGGAAAATTTCGATGCTAATTTACTTTTATTTTGGAAAAATGATAAAATCTGCCACATCGCATTGCTTCATAAATTGCCGTCCAATATCTAATACTTCCTCTAGTGTTAGACTGGCCAAGAGTTCAGGAATATCAAAAATTGATTCGGTCTCTGAAAAATGACTTGCAAAATAGCCAACCGTAAACTCAGACGAATCCAGACCGCTGATAAACTCGCCATACAGCTCATTTTTTAGAATTTGGAAATGCTCCTGCGTCACATCCTCATCCCCTTCAAAATTCAAAAAAACCTTACGCAACTGACTGGAAATAGTAATAGGTTCTGCTGTGTCACCCGTTACCACGACAAAATGATACCCCTGTTGAGCCTCAATATGAATGCTTAAGGAATGATCTATTTTATTGGCTTCATAGAGTGCCTGATAGCGTTTAGAGGTTCTTCCGATTAACATGGACAATAAAAAGGAGAGACAAATCCGATAATATTGTTCTTTTCCTTGGGGAATCCGATCATTTCCTCGCAAACCGATAGCCAGCTTGGGGAGTGCTACTTCCCAACTTTCCTTGCCATGCTCAATGACCGGCTCTTTCACGATACAGGGAGAAACTTGTCTTTCTTCTTGTTTTCCATGATTGTCCGATTGGTAGTCCCTAATCCAGCCAAAAACCTCCTCAACTTCAATATCCCCCATCACAACCAATGACATAGCAGCTGGTTGATAAAAGTGCTGGAAATTCTCCTGTAAGGTGGTACTTGAAATCTCCTTGATAGAATCCCTCGTTCCTGCGATATCCTCAGCCAAAGGTGTATTAGGATAGAGACCTTTTAAAATCCCGAGGTAGAGACGATGATCAGAATCATCTGCATACATTTCAATTTCTTGGGTGATAATTTCTTTTTCTCGCTCTATACTCTCTTTGGTAAAATGTACTTCCCTCACCATCTGCTGGAGTAATTCAAGTGGCTGACGCACCTCCCCAGTTGTAGAAAAAAGATAGCTTGTCTGATTAAAACTAGTATAGGCATTGGCATGTGCCCCATAGGCTGCAAATGCCTGCAATATATCACCACCATCTGCTGTTTCAAATAATTTATGTTCTAAAAAATGGGCAATACCTGCTGGATAAATCTCTCTAATATTGTCAATGCTTGTAAACTCATTGTCAACTGAACCAAATTCAACTGTTAGAATGGCATAGGTTTCATGAAAATCCCTTTTAGGAATCAAGGCAACTCTCAATCCATTTTCCAATCTAGCATGATAGATAGGATTTTTTAAGTAAGGATAAATTGTCTCCGTTAATGTCATCTTGACGATATAACTCCTTCCATAAAGTAGACGGCTTGTAGTCGGACTAACTTTGCAACACGAATAACCTCTTCTCTTGACACCTTGTTGACAGCATCTATCCATTCTGGTAAATCAAGTTGACAATCACCAAAGATGACTTTATTATAGGTTTGTTCAATCAGCTGATACTGCTTATCTTGGGAAAGAGTTGCAGAATGTACCAGCATCTTTTTGGTTAATTCTAGTTCCTCATCTGTAAAGTAACCCCTTTTCATATCTAAGAGTTGCTTACTGATCAAGCGCATGGTCTTTTTCCGATCCTCCTTATCAATACCTGCATAGACTTTCAAAAATCCTGTAAAGATATTTAATTGACTACCAATCGTATAGGTAAGCCCCTCCTTTTCACGAACATCTGTAAACAACTTAGAATGCGCAAATGCCCCAAAAAGACCATTAAAAACAAGTAAAGGAATGTGGTTGACATCATTGTAAGAAACCTGTAAATGATAAGCCAACTCTAGAATGGACTGGGTCGCTTCCCTACGCTCCATTTTTTCTCTGACAATATTTGAACAGGTTGGCTGGTAGGTAAATTCTAGCTTTGGATTACGATAAGAAAAGTGAAATTCTCGCAAGCGATTGATCACTGCTTGTTGATTAACCTCCCCTGAAATAAAGAAATCGATTCGATCCAAATGAATCATATTCTGTAAAGCCTTGTAAACTGTCTGGCTCGTTTCTTTTTCTACCAAATCCCGTTTTCCAATACGGGGAATTTTTAAATCTTCATCTTCAAAAAATAAGGCTGCCAACTCCACATCTGCATGATACTCGTGGTCTTCAATTTCTGCATCTAGATCATTCAATACATTCGTCTTTTCAATCTCAAACAACTTTGATTCAAATCCGTTTTTTGTTTTCAAAGGTTGAAAGATACTAGCATGGAGAAAATCAAGCAAGGATAAGGTCAAATCTGTCCCAGCTGGCAGGTAGCTCGATTTGACATAGGAAATTTTGATATCAATCGAATGCACTTTTCCTCTTTTTGATACACTGGTTGAAAACTGAGCTCCGTATAAATCTGCCAAACGTTGATGAAAGAGATGAGAAGTTGGGTAGACCTGATTAGCCGTATCTAGAATATTAGAAACTAGGACCCGTCCAGCAACTGTTTTGGCATCCATTGGTGCAGTAAAACGAACCAATATTTGATTGGTCGTAAATTTCTCTGTGGGAATAAAATGAAGCTGAACACCTTCTTGTAATTTCATGGATAACCTCTCTCACACATTCTAGCTTCAATTATACCATTTTATGGTATAATTAACTGAAATGAGGTAATTTATGGACTACAAACTATACGAAGAATATATTGTTTTACAAGCATTATTAAAAGAAGTTGGGCTTATCCAAAGCGGAGGAGCCATCAAGGGATTTTTACAAGAAGCCCCTGTTTTCTTTAATGGAGAAAAAGAAGAGCGTAGACGCAAAAAAATTCGACTTGGAGATGTCATCAGTATTCCGAGCCATGATGTGACCATTACCGTAGTTGCACCAACAGAGATGGAACGAGAAGAATACGAGAAAGACAAGGCTGAAAAAGAACGTGTCGCCCAACTCGTCAAACAACTAAATGCAGGAAATAAAAAAGGGAAAGGAACTCCTCCTAAAAAGCTTAACAAGGATAGGCAAAAGGCAGTCCCTGTCCGCTTCCCTGGTACCTAAGTATGTGGCTAGAATCATTGCATTTACAGCATTTCCGTAATTATCAAGAGCTCGAGATCCATTTTCATAATGGATTAAATATCTTCCTCGGGCAAAATGCACAAGGAAAGACCAATATCCTGGAGAGTATCTATTTTTTAGCTTTGACGCGTAGTCATCGGACTCGTGTTGATAAGGATTTAATCCAGTTTCAGCAAAAAACTCTTTCCATTAGTGGTTTACTCCACCGTCAAATCGGTAAACTTCCACTTGACATAGAATTGACAGAAAAAGGACGAATTACCAAAGTCAATCATCTCAAACAATCGAAACTATCCGATTATATCGGTCACATGAATGTCATTCTTTTCGCTCCCGAAGATTTACAGCTCATTAAAGGGTCACCTGCTCTTAGGAGAAAGTTCATCGATGTCGAATTAGGGCAAATCAAGCCTATTTACCTATCGGACCTGTCCAATTATAATCATATCCTCAAACAGCGTAATAGCTATCTAAAATCTACGGATAAAATTGACGAAACCTTTCTCTCTGTCCTAGATCAACAGCTGGCTGAATACGGTAGCAAGGTCATGATGCAACGCATCGATTTTCTCAAAAAATTAGAATTTTTTGGGAACACAAAACTCATCGAAATCTCCGAAAAGCATGAGGAATTGACGATCCAATATCAATCGTCTATTCGCTTTACAGAAAAAGACACTTTACTTGATGCTTTCTTGACAGAATTGTCAAGATGTCGTAAACGTGATCTATTCAAAAAAAATACAGGTGTTGGCCCTCATCGCGATGATATTGGCTTTTTCTTAAGCGGTGTCAATGCCCACTATGGAAGCCAAGGACAGCATCGAAGTCTTGTCCTCTCTCTCAAATTAGCTGAAATTGAGTTAATGAAAGAAATTACTCGCGAATATCCTATTTTACTACTTGATGATGTCATGAGTGAACTTGACAATAACCGTCAAGTCAAATTACTAGAAACCATCTCACAAAATATCCAGACCTTTATCACGACAACCAGTCTTGAACACCTATCAAAACTACCAGAGGAAGTAAAAATCTTTACTGTCAAGCAAGGGGACATCAACATACATTAAGGTCGTTGAGAGCAAATTTAATACTCAATAGTGGAAATAAAAGAAACACAGACCGTTCAACTGAATTGAATCAAAATCAGCTTGAATCTGTCTGTGTTTCTTTCTGATTGGTTAGTTTTACCTAGCCTCTATCGCTTTTATAGTTGTTTCGTTTACTTTTATACTCAATAAAAATCAAAAGGATATTTCGTCAACTTGCCTTGGTGAACGCTCGTTCTACCTTCGGCTTCGTTTATAATGAAATTAGCGGTGCTAATCTCATTTCCAACCTTTCACCATTCTTAATTGTGAAAGCTAGTCTACTTTTGATTTTTATTGAGTAATTAGTACTAGGCAACGAGCTACAGGCTATACTAGAGTACAGAAAAGCAACTTCCAATCATCTTCTAGATGATTGGAAGTTGGAAATAAGGAAATGGGGTTTCCATAATCGTTGAAGTAATAAAAGGTAAACGAAATGAGTATAAAGGCTCACTTCGTTCGCTACTTAGTTTGTAGGCATCAACTTATTTGGAACAACCAAATGACTAGATAAAGCCACTAGTAGGATTTTACGATTCCTAATAAAACGGCTCCAATCACAAAACACATCATTCCAATTGTCAACCAACGCATCTCCTTACGCGTTTTAATTTCACCTAAAAAGAGAATTCCTCCAATAATGGAGATGATAGCACCGAGCTGGGAGAAGCTAAAGGCAATAGCCAAACCTGCCTTTGCTGCTGCTAGGAGCATAAAGATATTTCCAATTCCCCACATGAGGCCGACCAGAGCATTTTTGATAACAACAGCTTCAAACTGAATTTGAAATTTCATAAAAATCAGAGCCCCTAAGACCATTCCCACAGCCATTGGAAGAATGACTGCCAAGGCATCAAAATGCATGATATTATTAAACAAAATCGTATAAGATAGATAGCCTAGGGTCGAATAGGTCAGAGCCTGGAAACCTTTTCCAAACTCATGATTGGGATTTACATGAACTTTCTCTGAATCTTGCTTGCTGGTAAAGTAAAACCCAACCAAAAGGAGGAACAGGGCTAAAATCCCAAGTAAAAATTGAGTGGATTTGGTCCATTCTCCAAAGATGATGGCACCAATCAAACTTCCAAATACCAGCTGAGCGCCACTCGATAGAGGATTAGCAACAGATACCCCCATATATTGCATTGAGCGGAACTGACCATATTGTCCCATGGACCAGAGCATGCCACCAATGATTCCAACTATCCATAAAGTGATTGACATTTCTGGTCTTACAATCATCCAAACAACCAAGGCAAACAAGAGCGCTCCCAAGGTCATTCCAAATGTTTGCTGATTGGGCTTTCCGCCAATCTTATTGCTGACAAAACCGATACTTCCCCAAGCTACCATAGGGACAAGTGCGTATAAAATACCCTGCATTTCTTCTCCTTTACAGTGTCCTTTACAACATTGTCAAGTTATTTTACAATGCTGTAAATTATTTTGTGCTCTTAAAACCAGTGCCTGACTAAAAATGAAAAATGCTTTGAGTTGAGAAATCGTTCAGCAAGATTCAGTAGCCATAAAAAACTGCTTTTTAGAGTACTCATTTTTTCAAAATAAAAACATGGCTCTATATTTTAACACAATGAACTGCCTTTGTAAAGGTAAGAAACAAAGTAGAAACCACGATTTCTACCTTTTACTCTCCTCTTTTCTATAGCGCCTTCATGTTAAAGAAAACGGCCTTGTGTCTCTTAAAACGAGGAACAAGACCGTCACCTAATCTTTTTTACATGTTGTGTGTGAGTAGAGCAAGGGCTACTTCATGATGCATACTATCCTATATTATTGAACAGAGTAGTTTGGTGCTTCATTGGTAATCTGAACATCATGTGGATGACTTTCTTTCAGACCTGCACCACTCATTTCAATGAATTGGGCATTGTCGTGTAACTCTTGAAGATTCGCAGCACCAACATATCCCATACCTGAACGGATTCCCCCAAGCATTTGAAATACGATATCAGCTGCTGCACCTTTATAAGCTACACGGCCTTCAATTCCTTCTGGAACTAATTTATTGGCTTCATTGACAGACCCTTGGAAGTAACGATCGCTCGAGCCTTTTTTCATCGCTGCAATGGAACCCATTCCACGGTAGGTTTTGAATTTACGTCCTTGGAAAATTTCCGTTTCTCCCGGTGCTTCATCTGTTCCTGCAAACATAGAGCCAAGCATTACCGCATTTCCACCTGCTGCAAGAGCCTTGACGATATCACCAGAATACTTGATTCCACCATCTGCAATAATCGTTTTACCATACTCACGTGCAACCTGCGCTGCATCATAAATAGCTGTTACCTGTGGTACTCCAACACCAGCGATGACGCGGGTGGTGCAAATAGAGCCTGGTCCGATTCCAACTTTAACCACATCAACTCCCGCTTCATAAAGCGCACGAGCACCTTCTGCTGTCGCAATATTCCCTGCAATCAAGGTACGATCTGGGAAATAGGCGCGGATTTCTGCAATCTTACGGAGAACACCCGCTGAATGCCCATGAGCTGTATCGATGACAATCGCATCTGCCCCTGCCTCAAAGAGAGCTTCTGCACGTTCAAAGGTATCAGAAGTTACTCCCACTGCACCAGCAACTAGAAGACGACCAAATTCATCCTTCGCAGCATTCGGAAATTCAATGACTTTTTCAATATCTTTAATCGTAATCAAACCAGATAAACAACCATTTTCATCTACAAGCGGCAGTTTCTCAATACGATGTTCTTGTAGAATCCGTTCAGCTGTCTCTAAATCAGTTCCGACAGGAGCTGTCACAAGATTTTCACTGGTCATATTCGTTGAAATTGGTTGATTGTAATCCGAAATAAACCGCATATCACGATTGGTGATAATACCGACTAATTTACGATTTTCCATCGTTTCAACGATGGGCACACCACTGATGCGGTAGCGTCCCATTAATTCTTCTGCCTCTTTAATCGTATGATCGGGGGTGAGGAAAAATGGATCAATAATAACACCATTTTCAGAGCGCTTCACCTTACGCACTTCATCTGCTTGTTGCTCAATGGACATGTTCTTATGAATCACACCAAGACCACCTGCACGCGCAATCGCAATCGCCATTTTACTTTCTGTTACAGTATCCATGGCCGCTGTGATAATTGGGATATTGAGAGTTAAATTCTTAGCCAATTTTGTTTGAAGATTGGTATCATTTGGTAAAACATGACTTTCCGCTGGAATAAGCAATACATCATCAAAGGTAAAACCCTTTTTCAAAAATTTTGTGTCCCAATTAGACATCCACAGATTCCTCTTTTCTTTTAGTTTTTCAACTAATAGCTTAGCTGATTTTTATTTTAAATATCATACCATTTTGAAATCATTTGTCAAATATTATTCGTCTTAATTTATAATTTTTCTTTCAAATAAGATATTTAAGGATAAATTAGCTCTATAAACGAACTTTTTCCTTATGATTTATTTTTTTGTTCAGAAAAAGAGCAAAAACCTTCCGTTTGCTCTTTAGAATATTTGGCTTAATTGAAATAATTCAAACCCATAGCTGCCTTGACCTCTGACAGAGTATGGGCTGCTACTTGACGAGCTTGTTCACTACCTTTTTGCAATATACGATAAACTTCACCCATATCCTTGGCAAATTCCAAACGACGTTCTCGAATCGGACCCAACTCCCGTTCTAAAATTTCTAATAAATAGCGTTTGGTCTTGACATCTCCTAGACCACCACGTTGATAATGTTCTTTCATCGCCTCAATTTCTGCCTTGTCTTCCTCACGACCAAAGACATCTAAATAATGGAAAACCATGTTTCCCTCAATCTTACCTGGATCTTCCACCTTGATATGGTCAGGATCTGTATACATACTCATCACTTTCTTTCTGAGTGTATCCATATCATCTGATAGGTAAATTCCATTATTGAGCGATTTAGACATCTTGGCATTACCATCTAGTCCAGGAAGTCGACCAGCACCTTCATGTGTAGGATAAATCCCTTCTGGCTCTACTAAAACATCTGTTTGGTAGGCATGATTAAAACTACGAACAATTTCACGCGTCTGCTCAATCATTGGTTTTTGATCCACTCCAACCGGTACGTAATTTGCCTTAAAAGCTGTAATATCTGCTGCCTGTGCAATAGGATAGACCAAAAATCCAGTCGGAATACTTTCACCAAAACCTTTTTGAGCGATTTCTGTCTTAACAGTCGGATTACGCTCCAAACGACCCAGTGATACCAAATTCATATAATACATAGATAATTCAGCTAATTCTGGAATTTGGCTCTGAATGAAAATCGTCGATTTTTTAGGATCCAATCCTGCCGCTAGATAATCTAGGGCTACATGACCGATCGATTCTACAATCTTCTGTGGCTCCTTAGCATGGTCTGTCAATGCCTGTTGATCAGCTAAAAAGACAAACATGTCATATTTGCCTTCGTTTTGCAAACGAACACGATTCTGCAAACTTCCAACATAATGCCCAATGTGCAATTTCCCAGTTGGACGATCTCCGGTTAAAATAATCGGTTTTGTCATGATGTTCTCCTCTTTCCATAATAAAACCCACGCACAGCAAAAAGCCATGCGAGGGCATCAAAGACACGGTACTACCTCACCTATAAGCCTTTTCATTAGCATATAAGACCTGCAAGCCGAATCTTGTGACTTCAAATTCCTAGTCCATCAGCCCATTCATCACTCACTATTGCCTGTTTTCACCTACTACAAGCTCTCTACAAATAGCTCATTTATTACTCTTTCTGATTCCTTTCAATTATATACTCTAAAAAATAGAAAGTCAAGCCATTCAATAACTTGACGATAGGGCTAGAATCATGGATAATAGGAGTTGTAAATTGACAGATAGGATATTTATATGAAACAAAAATTAAAAGACTTTACCCTTGTAACGATTGGATCTTTTATCTCTGCTGTTGCCTTCAACAGTATGTTGGTTGAAAATCATATTGCTTCTGGAGGAGTTGGAGGGCTTGCGATCAATATGAACGCCCTGTTTGGTTGGGATACTGCTAACTTTGTCCTCTATGCCAACATCCCCCTCTTACTCCTTTGTTTTTTCTGCTTGGGAAAGGAAATCTTTATCAAAACTATTTACGGTGCTTGGATCTATCCAATTTTCATCAAGTTGACAGCTGGTTTACCAACCTTGACACATAATACACTTCTAGCAGCAATTTTTGGAGGTGCTATTCTAGGATTTGGTCTTGGACTAGTCTTTATTGGGCATTCATCAACCGGTGGTACGGGTATCATTATCCAGCTCCTTGAAAAGTACACACCGATTCCACTGGGAACCTGCATGGCATTTGTGGATGGGATTATCGTAGGCCTTGGATTTGTCGCCTTTGATCCAGATACAGTCATGTACTCTATCTTATCCTTACTCACCATTACCTATCTTGTCAATCTCGTTGTAGCAGGAGCTGATTCCTCTAGAAATATCCTCATTATTTCACGAAAACACACCAAAATCAAGGACTACATCACAAAGACTGCGGATCGTGGTGTAACTGAACTTCCTGTAATTGGTGGGTTTACAGGTCAAGAAAATCGCATGCTTATGACAACTGTTTCACGACTTGAATATCAAAAGTTAGAAACCAATATTCTTGCTATTGATGAAACAGCCTTTATTGTCGTTATGCCTGCTACCCAAGTGAGGGGAAGAGGATTTAGTTTACAAAAGACGCACCAAAATGTGGAGAAAGATATTCTCATTCCAATGTAGTTTCAATTGAAAAATCAGCTTGTTTAGAGTAGAATAAGACTAATTAGAGAAAATAGGAGAATTGTATTGCTTACAGTATCAGATGTATCGCTTCGTTTTAGCGATCGAAAATTATTTGACGATGTTAACATTAAGTTTACAGCAGGAAATACCTACGGCTTAATTGGAGCTAATGGTGCCGGAAAATCAACTTTCCTCAAAATTTTAGCAGGAGATATTGAGCCAACGACTGGCCATATTTCCCTCGGACCAGATGAACGTCTCTCTGTCCTGCGCCAAAATCACTTTGACTATGAAGACGAACGAGTGATTGATGTCGTCATCATGGGAAATGAGCAGCTTTACAGCATCATGAAAGAAAAAGATGCTATTTACATGAAAGAAGATTTTTCAGATGAAGACGGTGTTCGTGCAGCTGAACTAGAAGGAGAATTTGCAGAATTAGGAGGCTGGGAAGCAGAAAGTGAAGCTTCACAACTCTTACAAAATCTGAATATTGCAGAAGACCTTCATTATCAGAATATGAGCGAGTTGACCAATGGAGAAAAAGTGAAGGTTCTCTTAGCCAAGGCGCTCTTTGGTAAACCAGATGTCTTGCTGCTAGATGAGCCGACCAATGGTCTTGACATTCAGTCCATTAACTGGCTAGAGGAATTTTTAATTGATTTTGAAAATACGGTCATTGTCGTATCTCATGACCGTCACTTCTTAAACAAAGTATGTACTCACATGGCCGACCTTGACTTTGGTAAAATCAAAATCTTTGTTGGAAACTATGATTTCTGGAAACAATCAAGTGAACTCGCAGCAAAATTACAGGCTGATCGCAATGCCAAGGCAGAAGAAAAAATCAAGGAATTGCAAGAATTCGTTGCCCGCTTTTCTGCCAATGCTTCTAAATCAAAACAAGCTACTTCTCGTAAGAAAATGCTGGATAAGATTGAACTAGAAGAAATTATCCCATCTAGCCGTAAATATCCATTTATCAACTTTAAGGCAGAGCGGGAAATTGGAAATGACTTAGTAACCGTTGAAAACTTAAAAGTTACCATTGACAATGAGGTGATTTTAGACAATATTAGCTTTATCCTCCGTCCAGGTGACAAGACAGCTCTGATCGGTCAAAATGATATTCAGACAACAGCGCTTATCCGTGCCCTCATGGGAGATATCGAATATGAGGGAACTATTAAATGGGGTGTGACTACCAGTCAGTCTTACCTTCCTAAAGACAATAGTCGCGATTTTGCAAGCGACGAATCCATTCTTGACTGGCTTCGTCAGTTTGCAAGTAAGGAAGAAGATGATAATACTTTCTTACGTGGATTCTTGGGACGCATGCTCTTTTCGGGTGATGAGGTGAATAAACCTGTCAATGTCCTCTCAGGAGGAGAAAAAGTGCGCGTGATGCTCTCAAAACTCATGCTCCTCAAGTCAAACGTCCTTGTCCTTGACGATCCAACCAACCACTTGGATTTGGAATCTATTTCTAGTTTGAACGATGGTTTGAAGGCATTCAAAGAATCCATTATCTTTGCCAGCCATGACCACGAGTTCATTCAAACCTTAGCTAATCATATTATCGTCATCTCAAAAAATGGCGTTATTGACCGCATTGATGAGACCTACGACGAATTCTTAGAAAATCAAGAAGTACAAGCAAAAGTAAAAGAACTTTGGAAAGATTAAAAAAAGGCGAGTTCATTCGCCTTTTCTTGTAAATGGAAGATTGTTATGTTCAAAAAGCACTCAAAATATCTACCTTTAGGTATCTCTTTCCTACTTCCCCTCCTCACGATCGCTACGGTATTCGCCTTTAAAGGAATTTGGTGGGGAAGTAAGACCACTATTTTAGCAAGTGATGCCTTTCATCAATATGTCATTTTTAATCAAGTATTACGAAATACTTTACACGGTGATGGCTCTTTATTTTACACATTTACGAGTGGATTGGGTTTAAATTTTTATGCCCTGTCTTCCTATTATTTAGGCTCTATTTTATCTCCTTTGGTATACTTTTTTGATCTAAAGAGTATGCCTGATGCCCTTTATCTCTTTACACTTCTGAAATTTGGTTTGACAGGACTGTCAACCTATATTAGTCTCTCTACCATCTATAAAAAATTACAGCCTACACTCGTCGTCTTGTTATCCACTTGTTTTTCATTGATGAGTTTTTCAACCAGCCAGCTTGAAATCAATAGCTGGTTAGATACCTTTATTCTTGCCCCACTTCTCCTACTTGGGCTACATTGGATCATAGAAAGAAAAGGAAGAATTCTATACTTTGTCAGCTTGACATGTTTATTTATACAAAATTATTATTTTGGCTATATGATGGCACTATTTTTAACCCTTTGGTTCCTTGTTCAACTATCTTGGAACTTCAAGGAAAGAATCGGTTCCCTTATTGACTTTACAGTTGTGTCACTATTAGCCACTTTATCGAGCATGGTTATGCTCCTACCTAGCTACCTGGATTTAAAAACACACGGTGAGCAGTTGACAAAGATTGTCAACTTACAAACCGAAAACTCTTGGTATTTGGATCTATTTGCTAAAAATTTAGTAGGCAGCTATGATACGACGAAGTTTGGCGCTATTCCCATGATTTATGTAGGGATTTTCCCTTTACTGCTTGCACTTATGTTCTTCACTATAAAATCGATTAAGTGGCAGGTAAAAATCAGCTATGGTATCTTACTTGCTCTCATCATTGCTAGCTTTTATCTACAGCCACTCGATTTATTCTGGCAAGGGATGCATGCCCCTAATATGTTTCTACACCGCTACGCCTGGATTTTCTCGCTGGTTATCATTTACATGGCTGCAGAGACATTAACACGATTAGCAGACATCCACCTCTATACCTACCTTTTTCCCCTTCTCCTACTAGTGATTGGATTTGGAACAACGTTTTTCTTCCTCCATCATTACGAATTTCTAACTTCAATTCACTTCTTCTTATCTTTTGAATTTTTAATGGCTTATGGAATTCTTCTCTTTGCCATCAGTAAGAAACACATTAGGTTAAAGGTATTTGCAGGTATCAGCTTGTCATTTGTACTATTTGAACTTGGTTTGAATACCACCTATCAGATTGATGGTCTATCTACTGAATGGCATTTCCCTAGCCGTGACAGTTATGAACAAAACTTGACAACTATTGACAATCTTGTAAAGTATACAAAGTCTACTAATCCTGAATTTTATCGTATCGAACGACTATTTCCACAAACCGGAAATGATAGTATGAAGTACAACTACAATGGAATCTCTCAATTTTCTTCTATTCGGAACCGTGCTTCCAGTTCAACTTTAGACAAGTTAGGATTCCGCTCTGATGGTACAAATCTTAACTTACGCTACCAAAATAATACCATTCTTGCAGATAGTCTCTTTTCGATTCAGTATAACCTAGTAGAAGGTGCGCAGTCTAAATTCGGATTTTCTCCAATCTATTCAAGTGGGGTATATACTCTCTATGAAAATAGCTACTCTCTTCCTTTAGCGCTCTTAACCAGCACTGTTTACAAGGATGTAAACTTCTCTAACCTAACCCTAGACAATCAGACGAACTTCCTAAACCAGCTAGCAGGACTTGATTTACAGTATTACTACAGTTTAACCCCTTCCAATCTTGAGAATGGTTCTGAGCTCAATCATCGTGTAGTCGTTTCTAAGACAGAAGACGATGATGTGCCTCGCATTCATTATTCCTTACGAGTTCCTGCACACACACAATTATATGTCAATCTTCCAAATATCAGCTTTACAAGCGATAGCACTAAAAATGTGCAATTCACGATCAATAATATCACCAAGAATTTTACACTCGATAACACTTTCTCCTTTTTTGACGCAGGATATTTTGAACAGGAACAGTCGATAACCTTAACCATGAGCTTTCCTAATCATTCGCAAGTTTCATTTGATAAACCTCAATTTTATCAACTTGATACAACTGCATATCAACTAGCGATGACTAAAATAAAAGAAGGAGATGTCCATGTCAAAACAAAGGGAAATAAAGTTTTTATCGATTACACATCTCATAGAGATGCCTCCTTACTGATAACACTTCCCTATGACAAGGGCTGGTCTGCGAGCCAAAATGGAAAAGCTTTGCCTATTAAAAAAGCGCAGAATGGCTTTATGAGGATAGATGTTGGAAAAGGCAGCGGAACGCTGGTTCTCTCCTTTATTCCCCAAGGTTTTGTGATAGGTTCTGCCTGTTTTATAGCAGGGATCCTCCTCTTCATTCTCTACGATAAAGTCCGACAGAAGCAAAGAAAACGATTGAACACAAAAAAGCGGAAAGGATAAAAACTGATCCTTTCCATTTTTGTATAGAAAAAAATCCCCTAAAAGGACAGGGGATTCCTTTTACTCCGCCAGTAGGACTCGAACCTACGACATCATGATTAACAGTCATGCGCTACTACCAACTGAGCTATGGCGGATAAGATAGTCCGTACGGGATTCGAACCCGTGTTACCGCCGTGAAAAGGCGGTGTCTTAACCCCTTGACCAACGGACCATTTAAGTACTAATCTAGTATAATATAGAACTTATCCCTTTGTCAAGCTATTTTTTACTTTTTCTACATCTTGACATTCCGTCGTGTTTACGTTAGAATAAGATAGTTACTGAGCGGTTCCATAGCTCAGCTGGATAGAGCATTCGCCTTCTAAGCGAACGGTCGCAGGTTCGAATCCTGCTGGAATCATACAGCAAGCCTAGCTTTTATGCTAGGCTTTTTTCTCTCCATAATTCATAATTGACATAAAGGGCTGGAAGCAAGACATAGATAAGTGCATACTCGGAAAATCGTAGGGAAAGAAGTGTTGAAATACTCACCCCAAAGCTAAAACTGCCCAAAATAAGGATTGTTTCCTGACCTCTTTTACGAAGAACCTTATCATGCTCTACCCATCCCTTAAACCATAAATAGGCTGCATTTTTTAGATTCCCTGTCATCATCACATTTGCATAGGGAGCTCCTCTTAGCTTTTGAAAGGTGCCTATTTGGATAGAAGCTACAAAAGCAAGTATTGCCACGATGAAAAAGGGACCTACAAAGGGCGAAATCACAACTGCAAGGAGAATAAAGCAAGTCATCAATACACTACTGCTAAAATGCCATAACCACTGATTTCTTTTCAATCTTTGTTTGATAAGATAGACAACAAACTGTCCCAATACGAAGAAAAAAATAGGATTTAGAAAGCGAAGTACCTGTGTTCCATCACCCTTTGCTAGATAGTAGGACAGCATGATAATATTTCCTGATTGGATACCTGCAAACCGACTTCCTTGAGTAACATAGGTAAATGCGTTCAAATACCCACTAATAAAGGTTAAAGCTGTCGCAATTCGTAATCCTTCAAAGACTTGATATTCCTTTTTTATTGACATATAACTCCTATGTTTCACATGAAACTATTTATGATACGGACTTCCTTGCTGAATCATAAAAGCACGATAAATTTGTTCAACTAATACGAGGCGCATCAATTGGTGAGGGAGGGTAAAAAGACCAAAACTCATCAATATATTAGCCCGTTTTTTGACTGCCTCATGTAAGCCCAAGCTACCACCAATCACAAAGGTAATATCTGAATATCCTTGGACCATGGTAGTAGCTATTAACTGGCTAAAATCTTCTGAAGCAAATTGACGACCTTCAATAGCTAAAGCAATCACATATTCACGTTCGCTTATTTTTGCTAAAATCCGTCCTGCTTCTTTTTTCAAAATAGCATCATTTTCAGCAGAACTAGCCTTATCTGGTGTCTTTTCATCTACTAACTCAATTATATCGATTTTTGCAAATCGACTGAGGCGTTTCATGTATTCAGCAATTCCGTCTTTTAGATACTTTTCTTTTAGTTTTCCAACTGTGATGATTTTTATTTTCATATCATCATTGTATCATATTCGTCTCAAATGCAAGCAAAAATCTCTCTTAGCTAACAGACTTCAATAGAATCTAGCTAAGTTATCCACATCCTGTGGATTGCTTTTTTTTATTTTTAAGTTATAATTAAGAAAAGAAGGTTATGATAAACCTAAAATTCGAAAGGATTATCTGTATGAAAAAATTCTTAAAGGTGTTGCTCTTATTGTCGATTGGTTTTATCGGAGGATTAGCAGGAACGCTTGTTGCCCCCTTACTCCAGACGAATAATCAGACCACGCAGGTCGTTGAGACCAAAAAAGAAAACGAACAGACAACTGTTAGTAAGGTACAATACAATAATGAAAATTCGACAACATCGGCTGTTGAAAAAGTACAAAATGCAGTGGTATCTGTGATTAACTATCAACAACCACGTGGTAATGGCTATTACTCTATTCTAGAAGAGAACACCAATTCAGAAGGGGATTTAGCTGTAGCAGGTGAAGGTTCTGGGGTTATTTACAAAAAAACAGACCAATTTGCCTACCTCGTCACCAATACCCACGTGATTGCAGGAGCTGAAAAAATTGATATTCAACTAGCTTCAGGCGAAAAAGTAGAAGGAGAGCTGATTGGTTCAGATACCTATGCAGATATTGCCGTCATTAAGATTGCTGCTGATAAGGTTAAAAATGTTGCTGAATTTGCAGATTCTGATAAAATTAAAGTTGGAGAAACAGCAATCGCCATCGGTAGCCCACTCGGTAGTATCTATGCCAACACAGTCACACAAGGAATCGTCTCCAGTCTCAGCCGTACAGTTACTTCAAAGGCAGAAGATGGACAAACCATTTCCACCAATGCTATTCAAACCGATACTGCGATTAATCCTGGAAATTCAGGTGGACCACTCATCAATATTCAAGGACAAGTCATCGGAATTACTTCTAGTAAAATTACTTCCAGCTCCAATTCAACAACTGGAGTTGCTGTAGAAGGAATGGGATTTGCCATTCCAGCAAATGACGCAGTCAATATCATCAATCAACTTGAAAAAAATGGGAAAGTCATTCGTCCAGCATTGGGGATTAAAATGGCGAATTTAAGTAATCTTTCTACTGCCCAACGACAAAAGGCAGGTGTTGAAGATGATAGCTTGCAATCCGGTATTGTCGTGCTCTCTACTCAAAAAGGTCTACCAGCAGACGGTCAATTGGAGCAATATGACGTCATCACCAAGATTGACGGTGAAACAGTTGAAACCATCAGTGATTTGCAAAGTGCTCTCTATAAACATACTGTTGGGGATACGATTTCCATTACTTATTCCCGTCGTGGAAAAGAAAAAACGGTTGACATCAAGTTATCCAATTCAACAGAGGACCTCACAAACTAACCAATCATCCACTTTACATCATTGTAAAGTGGGTCTTTTTTTGCTAAGATGGACATATGGAAGAACTACGTTATATTGCAATCACTGATATCAGCCCGAATCCCTATCAACCACGGATTCATTTTGATCAGGAAAAGTTGGAGGAACTTGCCCAGTCGATCAAAGAAAATGGCCTGATTCAGCCTTTGATTGTCCGAAAATCATCTATTATTGGGTACGAATTACTAGCAGGAGAAAGAAGATTACGAGCTAGTCAATTAGCAGGTTTGACGAGGGTTCCTGCGATTGTCAAAGAGCTATCTGATGATGAATTGCTTTCACAAGCCATTATTGAAAACCTACAACGCTCTGATCTGAATCCTATTGAGGAAGCCACTTCCTATCAGCGCTTAATTGAAAAGGGCTTAACACACGATGAAATTGCACAGATCATGGGTAAGTCACGACCCTACATCACCAATGTTCTGCGTTTGCTACAGCTATCTGACACCTTGATTCAGGCAGTAAAAGAGGAAAAACTATCACAAGGGCACGCTAGGCTCTTAATTCCTTATACAGTAGCAGAGCAAGAGCAATGGCTCCATACTATTTTGGAAAAAGAAATGAGTGTTCGTGCCTTAGAAGCTGCCTTATCCACTAGGAAACCAAAACAGACTCAGTCTAGTAAAAATCTCTTTGTCAAAGAAGCGGAAGAAAACATTCGGCAACTTTTAGGAACAAGTGTTCAAATCCAACAGAAAAAAAATGGTGGAGGACACCTAACCATTTCATTTAAAGATGCAGAAGAATTTGAACGAATTATCCACACTATTATAAACTAGTGTGGAATCCTTTTATCTATAAACAGGTTTATTCACACTACATACCTGTTTCATTTATCCGAAAAATCCCCATTTTTCAGCTTTATACACAACTTGTGGAAAACTGATATAAACAATGTGGAAAAAACATAACTTGTGGAAAACTTTTACCTTTTATGATACACTAATAGAACAAATCAAATAGAAAGAGGGGAGAAATAGTGGAGCAACAACAAATATTTTGGATGCGCGTTCTGCAATTAGCGAAAGCAAAGCTTAACCAAGGGGCTTATGATTTTTATGTCGAAAATGCCCAATTACTAGATATCTCCTCAAGTCGAGCGCAGATATTCTTAGACAGTCCTTATAAACAGCTCTTCTGGGATCAAAATTTAAAAGATATCATCATCACCGCAGGATTTGAGATTTTTGATAGTCAGATTTCCATTGACTACCAATTTACCAATGATGCTCCTCCGGAAAGAACCAGCATTAGTGAGCCCATAGCACAGCTAGAGCGAACCCACCAAAAAGAGGAGCAAGCCGTGCCTCATCCAGATATCAAGCCTCAATATACCTTTGCAAATTTTGTTCAAGGAATCAATAATCAAATGGCAAAAGCTGGGGCTTTAGGAGTCGCTGACAATCCTGGCATTTTCTATAATCCCTTATTTATCTACGGGGGCCCAGGTCTAGGAAAAACCCATCTCTTAAACGCAATCGGTAATAAGGCTTTGGAAAATAATCCAAATGCCCGTATCAAGTATGTTTCAACAGAAACCTTTATCAATGATTTCCTAGAACATCTTCGTCTCAATAAGATGGAACAATTTAAGGAAATCTATCGAAATTTAGATTTTCTGCTGATTGACGACATTCAATTTCTACGAAATAAGGCGTCTACTCAGGAAGAATTTTTCCATACCTTTAATGCACTTCACGATAAAAATAAGCAGATTGTCTTGACGAGCGACCGTAATCCCGACTACTTAGATAATCTGGAAGAACGAATTGTCACACGCTTCAAATGGGGGCTAACAACTGATATTACACCACCAGATTTGGAAACACGCATCGCCATTTTACGTAATAAATGTGAAGACTATCCTTATGATTTTACAGACGATACCCTATCTTATCTCGCTGGTCAATTCGATTCCAATGTCCGTGATCTAGAAGGCGCCTTAAAAGATATCCATCTCCTGGCCAATGTCAAGAAGCTAACTGAAATCACTGTTGATGTTGCAGCAGAAGCTATTCGTGCTAGGAAACAGACAAATCCTGTCAATACAGTAATCGCCATTGAAACCATCCAACATGAAGTAGGGGAATTTTACGGGGTCAGTCTCAAGGAGATAAAGGGTGCTAAACGTGTACAAAACATCGTCCATGCTCGACAGGTAGCCATGTATTTAGCACGTGAAATGACGGATAACTCTCTCCCAAAAATCGGAAAAGAGTTTGGCAATCGCGATCATACAACAGTCATGCACGCGCATAATAAAATTAAAAATAGGTTAGTAGAGGATGAAAATCTCGAAATCGAACTCACTACTATAAAAAACAAAATTCGTCACTGAGGATAACTTGGTTCAAAAACGCACTGTTCTCCACAGGCTATTCACAGGGAATAAGTCTCGAAACACTGTTTATTAGCCTGTTTTCCACAGAATACACAGAACCTACTATTACTACTAATCTTATAATCTATAAATAAAGGAGAATCCATGATTCAATTTTCTATCAATAAAACTGTATTTTTACAAGCCCTTACTATTACTAAGAGAGCTATCAGTAGTAAAAATGCTATTCCTATTTTATCAACTTTAAAAATGGAAGTATCCACTGAAGGAATTACCTTAACAGGGTCAAATGGTCAAATTTCAATTGAAAACTTTATCTCTATTCAAGATGAGAATGCTGGCTTATTGATTTCTTCCCAAGGTTCTATTTTGTTAGAAGCCTCTTTCTTTATCAATGTCGTCTCAAGCCTACCAGATATTGTATTAGATGTTCATGAAATTGAACAGCAACAAATTGTTTTGACAAGTGGAAAATCAGAAATTACCTTGAAAGGAAAAGAAGCTGAACAATATCCTAGACTACAAGAAGTTTCAACTGCTGAACCCCTTATTCTAAAAACAAGTGTTTTAAAAGAGACCATTAACGAAACAGCCTTTGCAGCTTCTACTCAAGAAAGTCGTCCAATACTAACAGGTGTCCACTTTGTATTGACAGAAAACAAATATTTGAAAACTGTTGCAACAGATTCTCATCGGATGAGTCAACGGAAATTAACTTTGGACAAGGCTGGGGATAACTTTAACGTAGTCATTCCGAGTCGCTCACTACGTGAATTTGTCACTGTTTTCACCGACGATATTGAAACAGTGGAAGTTTTCTTCTCTACTAGTCAAATGCTGTTTAGAAGTGAGCATATTAGTTTTTATACTCGCTTGCTCGAAGGAACCTATCCAGATACAGATCGCTTGATTCCTACTGAATGCAATACCACAGTTATTTTTGATACAGCAAAATTACGTCAAGCAATGGAACGGGCTCGGTTATTATCAAATGCAACCCAAAATGGTACAGTCAAGTTAGAAATCATAGGTGGACAAGTATCTGCCCATGTTCATTCACCAGAAGTTGGTCGGGTAAATGAAGAATTGGATACACTTGAAGTATCAGGAGAGGATTTGGTGATTAGCTTTAATCCAACTTATCTTATTGATGCCTTAAAAGCAGCCAATAGTGAACAAATCAACATTAGCTTTATTTCCCCTGTTCGTCCATTTACTCTTGTACCGAATACAGAAGAGATTGATTTTATCCAATTGATTACCCCTGTTCGGACAAATTAGTTTTTAGAAATTCAAAGAGAGAAGTTGAGGAATGCTCAGCTTCTTTTTACTTTTCCACATTCATGTGCTTTTTGAAGATATAAAATTTTAATAAACTAACGATATAACTTTTGTCTCATTCCCTTTTATGTTATACTGGGGTAAAATGAAAACGATGAGAGATATGACAGTATATATTTTAGCGAATCCTCAAGCAGGACATGGGAAAGCCCTCACAATTATTAAAGATATTCGAAAGACTTATCCACAGGTGCGGGTAGAGACTTTTATGACGAAAAGAAAAAATGATGAATATCAGCAAGTAGCTGCAATTCTGTCGATCTTTCAGAAAAATTGTGACCGTTTTTTAATTTTAGGTGGTGATGGTACCTTGTCAAAGGTATTGTCTGTTTGGCCACAGGAACTTCCCTTTGCCTATTATCCAACTGGTTCAGGAAATGATTTTGCGCGTGCTACAGGTATCGTGTCTTGGCAGCAGGTCATGGAGAACTTACTAGAAACCCAATCTGTACCGATCTGTCTTTTCATAACTCCTAATGGAGTTGTGGTCAATAGTCTTGATATTGGTTACCCAGCGCGTGTCGTCGCACATTCAGAAAAGTCAGGGATTAAAAGGTGGTTCAATCGTCTAAAAATCGGGAAGTTAACCTATCTTTTCTTTGGTGTTCTTGGTCTGTTAAATCCTGCTCAGTTAGTAGCGTTTGTTCAAACGAATGATCAAGTATTGGAGCTAGAGCATCTCTTTTTTCTTTCCATCGCCAATAACACCTATTTTGGCGGTGGAATTATGATTTGGCCAGAGGCTCATATCACCAAGCCTCAGATGGATCTGGTGTATGTATCAGCGACTTCTATTAGGGAGCGTATTCAGGCGCTACTGGACTTATTATTAAAACGTCACAAGAGGTCTTCGGTTTTGCACCATACGACAGCAAAAAGCGTTTACCTTCGTTTGCCAAATAAGACGGTTGCTCAAATAGATGGAGAATTACAGACGATTGATGAGCTAACGATGACCTGTCAGACACGTTATTATTATCTTGGAGAGGAAGATTCATGTACGAATTAGGGAGTATTGTGGAGATGAAAAAGCCCCATGCTTGTGTCATCAAATCAACGGGGAAAAAGGCAAATGCCTGGGAGGTCATGCGCCTAGGTGCAGATATCAAGATTCGTTGCACGAATTGTAATCACCTGGTGATGATGAGCCGCCACGATTTTGAATGGAAAATGAAAAAAACTCTCTCGCAACCTGAAAAAGCTTGATTTATGGCTAGTCTGAGACAATTTGCAACTGACAGTTGCGTTTAAAAGTGCTAGTGATTTCTGTTCAAAGAGGGTATAATCAAGAAAAAAGAGAAGCAGGTGAAATTATGTCACAATTTTCAAGACAACTCAAAACCATCCGTTTAGCTAAAAATCTTTCTCAGGATGCCTTAGCAGAGCAACTCTTTATTTCTCGCCAATCTATCTCCAAATGGGAAAATGGTGATGCGACACCTGATTTGGATAACTTGATAAAACTAGCTGAAATTTTTGATATCAGTCTAGATGAGTTGGTTTTAGGGAAAAAGCCAGAAAAAATTGTCGAACAGGTAATTGAAAAAGCAGAATCAACCTCACAGATGAATGCCTGGTAATTCTTTGCTCGTTATTGGTGGTTAATATTTCCTGTTGGCGGATTTCTTTATGCCCTGTTGCCATAGCGACGTGATGCAAATTTGGGGTTAATTAGTTGAAAGCTTGTCACTGAGCAAGCTTTTTTTTCTCTTTTCTGCTATAATAGTCGTGATTGAAATTTTTGAATGGAGAATAAGAAATGGCTTTAACAGCAGGTATCGTTGGTTTGCCTAATGTTGGGAAATCGACCCTATTTAATGCGATTACAAAAGCAGGAGCAGAAGCGGCAAATTATCCCTTTGCAACTATTGACCCCAATGTTGGAATGGTAGAAGTGCCAGATGAGCGTTTACAAAAATTAACGGAACTGATTACCCCTAAAAAGACTGTTCCCACTACCTTTGAATTTACAGATATTGCAGGAATCGTAAAAGGAGCTTCTAAGGGGGAGGGGCTTGGAAATAAGTTCCTGGCTAATATCCGCGAAGTAGATGCTATTGTTCATGTTGTCCGTGCCTTTGATGATGAAAATGTCATGCGGGAACAAGGACGTGAGTCAGCTTTTGTTGATCCAATGGCTGATATTGAAACGATTAACTTAGAGTTAATTTTGGCGGACTTGGACAGTGTCAACAAACGCTATGCACGTGTTGAAAAAATGGCTCGTACCCAAAAAGATAAGGATTCAGTCGCGGAATTTAGCGTTTTACAAAAAATTAAACCAATCTTAGAAGATGGAAAATCTGCTCGTACGATTGACTTTACAGAAGAAGAGCAAAAGGTTGTGAAAGGTTTATTTCTTCTAACCACCAAACCAGTCCTTTATGTAGCAAATGTCAGCGAAGATGAAGTTGCAGATCCAGACAGTATTGATTACGTGAAGCAAATCCGTGACTTTGCTGCTACAGAACATGCAGAAGTCGTCGTCATTTCTGCGCGTGCAGAAGAAGAAATTTCTGAATTGGATGAGGCAGACAAGGCTGAATTTTTAGAAGCGATGGGTCTAACAGAGTCAGGTGTTGATAAGCTAACGCGGGCAGCATACCACTTACTAGGCTTAGGAACCTACTTTACAGCTGGTGAAAAAGAGGTACGAGCTTGGACCTTTAAACGTGGTATCAAAGCTCCACAGGCAGCTGGAATCATCCACTCAGATTTTGAAAAAGGCTTTATCCGTGCTGTAACCATGTCCTATGATGATTTGATGACCTACGGTAGTGAAAAGGCTGTTAAAGAAGCAGGGCGCTTACGTGAGGAAGGAAAAGAATATATCGTCCAAGACGGGGATATTATGGAATTCCGCTTTAATGTATAAGCGTATCAAAAATAATGAAGAGGTTGGAAACTGCTTTCCAACCGTTTTACTGTTTGTATATCAAGATACGAGAGCGTTAAAAAAGTGACTGAAAATTAGAAAACACGACAAAGAAGCTTTTTGAGAGTTTGTTTTAGCAACGCCTATTTTTAATCTTCACCAGTTTGGAAGAGATTAGTGAAGCAACTCTTAGACAAACTAGACAATCGAAGAAGGAGAATATGATGACAAAATTGATTGTAGGATTGGGAAATCCTGGGGATCGTTATGAGGCTACTAAGCACAATATTGGCTTTATGTTTATCGATCGGATTGCGCAACGAGAACACCTATCCTTTAGCCATGATCGGATCTTTCAGGCGGATATTGCCTCAACTTTTATAAAGAATGAAAAAGTCTATTTAGTCAAACCAACGACATTTATGAATGAATCTGGAAAGGCTGTCCATGCTTTATTAACCTACTATGGGCTTACTAAGGAGGATTTAGTGGTCATTTATGATGATTTGGATATGGCGGTTGGGAAAGTCCGTTTTCGTCAGAAAGGGTCAGCAGGTGGTCATAATGGGATTAAGAGTATTATTAAATATCTTGGTAGTCAGGAGTTTGATCGTATAAAAATTGGCATCGGTCGACCAAAAAATGGAATGACAGTGGTCCAACATGTCTTATCTGATTTTGATAGTGATGACCGGATTCAGATTGAGCTGGCTTTAGACAGACTTGATGACTTTGTAACGATGTATTTACAGGAAAAGGACATTGAAAAGATAATGAGAAGGTATAATAACTAAGATGAATATTCTTGAATTAGTCAAGCATAATAAGCAAATCAATCAATGGCTAGCTGGAGGAAACGATTCCAGTCGACAACTACTAATGGGACTTTCAGGCACTCTGAAAGTACTTGTCATGGCATCTGCTCTTGATAGATTAGCTGAAAAGTATTTGATTGTGACAGCGACCCAGAATGAGGCTGAGAAATTAAGTCAAGAACTGACTCATATTTTAGGGACCAATGCTGTTTACAACTTCTTTACAGATGATAACCCAGTTGCAGAATTTTCCTTTGCTTCAAATGACCGTATCCAGTCTCGTTTGGAAAGTCTTAACTTTCTACTAGATAAAACGAAATCTGGAATTTTAGTTGCCAGTATGGCAGCTTGTAGGGTGTTACTACCAAATCCGCTATCTTACCAAAAAGCGATAAAAGAACTTAGGGTTGGGGAAGAAATTGAAATTGACAAACTTGTAAAGACCTTGCAAGAAATTGGTTATAAAAAGGTTTCTCGTGTCTTAAATTCAGGTGAATTTAGTCAACGTGGAGATATTCTGGATATTTTTGAAATGAATACCGAACGTCCCTATCGTCTAGAATTTTTTGGGGATGAAATTGATGGTATTCGCCAGTTTGATATTGAAAGCCAGCGCTCTATTGAATATGTTGATGCTATCTTGATACGACCTGCTTCTGATATGATTTTTGATGAAAAAGACTATCTACGTGCAGAAAAGAAGTTGACAGATAGTTTACAGACATTACAAGAACAGGAACAGATTTCTTATATAAAAGAAGTACTTTCAGATGTAAGGCAGTTTTACCGCCATCCAGATAGTCGGAAATTTCTTTCATATTTTTATGAAAAAGAGTGGACTTTATTAGACTATCTTCCAGTCCATACACCTATATTTTTCGATGATTTTCATAGGATAGCGGATGCCCATGCGAAGTTTGACAAGGAAGTTGCTGAACTATTGACACAGGATTTACAAAATGGTAAATCCTTGGCAAGTTTACATTACTATTCATCTGTGTATCAATCTTTTAGGGCTTATAAGCCTGCTACCTATTTTTCAATTTTTCAAAAGGGGTTAGGGAATCTGAAATTTGACACGCTGTATCAATTGAATCAGCACTCGATGCAGGAATTTTTCAACCAGATTCCTTTATTACAAGATGAATTACGGCATTATGCCAAGTCTGATTATACAGTGATTCTTCAAACGGAATCTGAATCTGCCTTAAAACGTTTACAGGATACTTTACAGGAATATGGGCTAGACTTACCTGTTGTCCAACCCGATCAGCTACAAATTGGTCAGCAGCAATTGACACTGGGTCAATTATCTGCAGGTTTTCATTTCTTAGATGAAAAGATTGCGCTCATTACTGAGTATGAGATTTTTCATAAAAAGATTCGTCGGAAAGTTCGTCGGAGAAATATTTCAAATGCTGAGCGCTTAAAAGATTATAGTGAGCTGTCTGTGGGAGATTATGTAGTTCACAATGTCCATGGTGTTGGTCAGTATTTGGGGATTGAGACAATTGAGGTATCGGGAATTCATCGTGATTATTTGAGTATTCACTATCAAAATAATGATCGGATTTCTTTGCCTGTGGAGCAAATTGATGTACTATCTAAGTATTTGGCTTCAGGTGGCAAAACACCCAAACTCAATAATTTGAATGATGGTCGTTTCAAACGGGCCAAGCAAAAGGTAGTCAAGCAGGTTGAAGATATAGCAGATGATTTGATCCGTCTCTATGCTGAACGCAGTCAATTAACAGGCTTTGCTTTCTCAGCTGATGATCAAAATCAAGCCGAATTTGAACAATATTTTCCCTATGTTGAAACAGAAGATCAGCTTCGCTCCATTCAAGAAGTAAAGAAAGACATGGAAAAAGCTTCTCCGATGGATCGTTTGTTGGTGGGAGATGTTGGTTTTGGTAAGACGGAGGTCGCTATGCGTGCAGCTTTTAAGGCGGTTAATGATGGTAAGCAAGTAGCGATTTTGGTTCCTACAACTGTATTGGCACAGCAGCATTTTGCCAATTTCAAAAGTCGTTTTGCAGCTTTCCCTGTTAATGTTGATGTTATGAGCCGTTTTAAAACCAAGCTTGAGCAAGAAATAACAGTTAAAAAACTCAAAAAAGGTCAGATAGATATTATTATTGGTACGCATCGTTTGCTCTCAAAAGATATTGAATTTTTTGATTTAGGTTTACTAGTTATTGACGAAGAGCAGCGGTTTGGTGTTAAGCATAAAGAACGCCTAAAAGAATTAAAAACAAAAATAGATGTACTCACCTTGACAGCAACACCGATTCCACGAACCTTGCAAATGTCTATGTTAGGGATTCGTGATTTGTCAGTCATTGAGACCCCACCGACTAATCGTTATCCTGTTCAGACCTATGTTTTGGAAACCAATCCCTCTATTATTCGAGATGCAATCTTACGGGAAATGGATAGAGATGGGCAAGTTTACTATCTTTACAATAAAGTTGACACGATTGAACAAAAAGTCTCTGAATTACGGGACTTAGTACCTGAAGCCGAGATTGGATATGTTCATGGTCAGATGTCAGAAATTCAATTAGAAAATACGCTTCTAGCCTTTATTGATGGGGAATATGATGTATTAGTTACGACAACGATTATTGAAACAGGTGTCGATATTTCAAACGTGAATACCCTTTTTATCGAAAATGCAGACCACATGGGATTGTCCACTCTTTATCAACTAAGAGGTCGTGTCGGTCGTTCTAATCGGATTGCTTATGCCTATTTAATGTATCGACCAGATAAGAACTTGACAGAGGTTGCTGAAAGACGTCTTGAAGCAATTAAGGGCTTTACAGAATTGGGTTCTGGCTTTAAAATTGCGATGCAGGATTTATCCATTCGAGGGGCAGGGAATATTTTGGGAGCAGCCCAGAGTGGCTTTATTGATTCGGTCGGCTATGAATTATATGCTCAATTATTGGAAAATGCTATTCTTGAAAAACAAGGCAAACAGACTAAACGAGACAGAAGTAATACAGAAATCAATCTATGTATTGATGCCTATTTACCGAGTGAATACATTGATGATCAACGTCAAAAAATTGAGATTTATAAGCGAATCAAGCAACTTGATAATCGCGATGATTATGAAGAATTGCAAAATGAGTTGATCGATCGATTTGGAGAGTATCCAGATGTGGTCGCCTATCTCCTTGAAATTGGTCTTTTGAAATCTTATTGTGACCAAGTATTTGTGCAAAAAGTGGAACGCAAACAACAACAAATAATCATCAGTTTTGAAGAAGTATCGGGTCAAATATTTCTGATGCAGGATTACTTTGAAGCCTTATCTGTAACCAATCTGAAAGCTCGTATTTCAGAAAATAAGGGACGTGTGGAATTAATTTTCAACATTGAACAGAAAAAAGAGTATCAAATTATTGAGGAACTCATGCATTTTGCTGAAAAAATGGTTGATAGGAAGCTTCAAAAGGATCTGTAGAGTTTAAAAAGGAATGAAAAAGTGATACAATAGAAAAATGAGGTGAAAAACATGAGACTAGACAAGTATTTAAAGGTGTCCCGTATTATCAAACGTCGTACCGTTGCAAAAGAAGTAGCGGATAAGGGAAGAATCAAGGTAAATGGTATTTTGGCCAAATCTTCAACTGATTTAAAAGAAAATGATCAGATTGAAATCCGTTTTGGAAATAAGTTACTAGTTGTCAAAGTACTAGAGATGAAAGATAGTACTAAAAAAGAAGATGCCCTCAACATGTATGAGATCATCAGCGAAACAAGGATTGAAGCAGATGAAAAAATCGAACATTCTCCAAATCAATAATCAATATATTCAGAAAGAATTACAAAAAAGCCAGGCTTATCGTCAGGAAAAAAAGCAGAAGAACCGATTTATGGGTTCCATTTTGATTTTAGTTATCTTCCTGTTTGTGCTGCCAACCTATAATCTAGTCAATAGTTATCAGATCTTACAAAAGCGGGAGCAGCAACTGAATGATTTGCAGAATCGGTACAAGGAATTGGAAAAGCAGGAGAAAATTGAAACTTCCTTAGTAAAAAAATTAGAGGATGAAGAATATGTTACGAAGTACATTCGTGCGAAGCTTCAATATTCAAAGGAAGGGGAATTTATTTATAATATTCCAGGATTACTACCACGATGACAGAAACGATTGCAGCAATGGTTGAACAATTCTTAGCTTATTCTGATGAAAAACTGGAGGAACTAGCTGAGAAGAATCGAGCCTTAAAATTAAAAAGAGAGAATAATAAGGATACGAAAGACTAGGAAGGAGGAAGGATGAAAAAACAGTTATTATGGCTTATTAGTCCAGTTTTGCTTGCAGCTACACCAGTTGGAAGTACTGAAATTCCATTTGAATTATCGAATCAGATGAACTATCAGCTGCATTATAAGGAGTATAGTACAGATTTTCAAACCATTCCTTCTAATCCAAATGTTTATGAAGAAATGGACAGCTACCTTGACAAAGAATTGACCGTTCCTTCCAAAAAAGTAAAGCCTAATCAACCTTTTTCAATTATTGGGGTTGATGTCAATAGTCAGAACCAGTTGGTATTCCAACTACAGGATAAGAGATATGTAGTGGCTGACCAAACATTTATCTATGATGATGTCATCCTGACACGTCAGGTGCTTTCGGAAAAGGCATGGCTCAAAAAAAATGTTACTCTGTATTCTAGCCCTATCGCTAATCAAGCTAAGAAACTAAGTCTTGATCTGAAGCCTTACCAAGAGGTAACAGTATCAGAAATGGTTGAAACTCCTCTAGGATTTTTTGCGAAAATAAACTCCAAGGCTTGGGTCAATCTTCATGATTTATCTAATTCGGATAATCGTATAGAGGCTGTTCAAGATTTGTTAACAAGAAAATATCAATCTAAGAATATAGCTGTCTATGTCAAAAAATTGTCAACTGGAGAGACAGCAGGTGTCAACCAAGACCAGATGATGTATGCGGCTAGTGTGACCAAACTTCCTACATTATACTATGTCCAAGAAAAACTCAATCATGGGGAAATGAACTTGACAGATAGTGTAAAGTATGTCAAAGAAACGGAAGACTTTGATGGTGCTTATGAACCTGAAGGAAGTGGATCTATTGATAAGACACCAGACAATCAAAAGTATAGAATAGACGATCTCATCAATCGTACAGCAAAAGAATCAGACAATGTGGCAAGCAATCTCCTTGGCTACTATGCAGCTGATAAATTCGATAAGCAGTTCTATCAAGAAACGACTAGGATTGCAGGGCAAAAATGGGACATGGTGTCGCGTATGGCTTCTGCTGAGATGGCAGGTTTGATGATGGAGGCGATTTATCGGCAGGATGGCTATGTACTGGAAAGCCTTTCTACTACTCATTTTGATGAGCAACGAATTGCAAGGGATATTGATGTTAAAGTTGCTCATAAAATCGGAGATGCTTATGATTTTAAGCATGATGTGGCAGTTGTCTATGCTAAAGAACCATTTGTCTTATCCATCTTTACAGATCAGATGACCTATGATGATATTTCACAGATTGCAAATGATGTATATGGGATTTTAAAATAATGGAAGAAAAATTTTTAAAAGTGGCACAAAAAGGTCACTTTTTTGATAAGCATAAGGCAGTCCTTATTGCGGTTTCAGGTGGAAAGGATTCGATGAATCTACTCCACCTTCTCTCTAAATACCAAGCTGTTTTTGACATACGAATTGGGGTTGCTCATGTCAACCATCAGCAGCGACAAGAAGCATTTGAGGAAGAAAACTATATTAAAGAATGGTCCAAAAGCTTGGGGATTCCTTGCTATGTTTCTTATTTTGAAGGGAGATTTTCTGAAGCAGCAGCACGCACCATGCGCTATGATTTTTTTGCAGAAGTGATGAAGAAACACCATTATACAGCCTTGGTTACGGCTCACCATGCTGATGATCAGGCAGAGACGATTTTGATGCGTTTGATTCGAGGGAGCCGCCTAGCCCATCTAGCAGGAATGAAAATAGTCCAACCTTTTGCAAGTGGAGAAGTGATTCGCCCTTTACTTTCCTTTCGTAAGGGGGAATTGATGGATTTGTTTCATTTTGAAGATGAAAGCAATCGCTCTTTGGCTTACTTTAGAAATCGTGTCCGCAATGACTACCTTCCTTTACTGACCAATGAAAATCCCCAGTTTACATCTGCCCTACTACGTATGGGAAGAGAGTCAGCTTATCTTCATCAAGCCTTTAGGGAATTAACTAGACATATCAATATCAATAATCTCTCAGAATTTCAAGAGCAAACAGGAGCTGTTCGGTATCTTTTGCTACAGCAATATCTAGAACAGTTTCCAGAACTTCATCTGACCCAGAATCAATTCCAGCAGCTACTAGGTATCCTTGAAAGCAAGGCAAATTATCAGCACCATCTAAAAGGGGATTATTACCTTGTAAAGGATTATCAGACTTTTACTATTACAAAAATACAACCTAAGACGGATAGGCAAAAGGAAGAATACATGATAGAATCAGAAGGTATTTTTCAATATGGGAAGTTTATTTTTTCATTAAATAAGCCACTGGAGCAACCAGACCAGATTCTCTATCTTCAAGCCAATCAACCGATTATTTTGAGGGAGAGACGGGCCGGTGATACTATTTTACTTCATTCCATCAATAAGAAAGTAAGACGCTATTTTATTGATCAAAAAATTCCTCAAAAATTACGAAATCAGGCTGTTGTGATTGAACAAGCAGGAAAAATTTATGGAATTGCGAATATGGTTGCCAGTGATTTGAGTAAATCACTAAAACATGGTATAATCAAAGCTGCATTATATATAAAAATGAAAGAGTGAATGGAATATGTTGGAAAAAGATATCAAAAAGATTCTTATTTCAGAGGAAGAAATTGTTGCAAAAAGTAAGGAATTAGGGAAGATTTTAACAGAAGAGTACGCTGGAAAAACTCCCCTATTAGTTGGTATTTTAAAAGGTTCTATTCCTTTTATGGCAGAACTGATCAAGCATATCGACACTCATATTGAAATGGACTTTATGGTCGTATCTAGCTACCATGGTGGTACTGAAAGTAGTGGTACTGTTAAGATTATTAAAGACTTGGATACAGATGTTGCAGGTCGTGATGTCCTTATTATTGAAGATATTATTGATACAGGACGTACATTAAAAGAATTGCAAGAATTATTTGCCTTGCGACAAGCAGCTTCTATTAAAATTGCAACGCTCCTTGATAAACCAGAAGGTCGTGTGGTAGAGATTGAATCAGACTATACCGGTTTTACAATTCCAAATGAATTTGTTGTAGGATTTGGTCTTGATTATAATGAAAACTACCGCAATATTCCTTATATTGGGGTATTGAAAGAGGAAGTCTATTCAAATTAGGAAAAGGTTACTATAGTATTTATGAATAATCAAAACAATAAAGGATTGATCCGAAATCCTTTTCTTCTTATTTTAATTATTGCGACGGTCATTACAGCCTATCAATTTTTTAAAGCAGGTAGTCAAGTTACTACACATGAAATTAGCTACTCACAAGTTGTGACTGAATTACAAGATGGTAATGTGACAGAGGTCACTTATCAGCCAAATGGTAGCGTCGTTGAAATTTCAGGAACCTATAAAAATCCAAAGATTGCAGAAAGCAAGACGGCAGAATCCATTAAATTATTCCAGGTTTCTGATAAGGCGAGCTATCAAAAATTTACCTCTACCATGCTGCCAGCAGATTCGGCATTAGATGATTTACAGACCCTAGCAAAAGAACATGATGTAAAAGTAACGGTAAAGCCGGAGAGTTCTAATAGCTTGTGGCTGACGATCTTTATCAATATTTTCCCATTGCTTCTTTTCGGTATCTTCTTTATCATGATGATGAATCAAGGTAGTGGTGGTGCACGAGGTGCCATGAACTTTGGCCGTAACAAAGCCAAGGCGTTGGAAAAAAGCAATGTAAAGGTTCGTTTTTCTGATGTAGCAGGTGCAGAAGAAGAAAAACAAGAACTAGTAGAAGTTGTTGAGTTTTTGAAGGATCCCAAGCGCTTTACAAAATTGGGAGCTCGGATTCCTGCTGGTGTTCTCCTTGAGGGACCTCCAGGAACCGGTAAGACCCTCCTTGCAAAAGCTGTAGCTGGAGAAGCAGGTGTTCCATTCTTTAGCATATCTGGTTCGGATTTTGTAGAGATGTTTGTTGGTGTCGGTGCTAGCCGTGTCCGTTCTCTTTTTGAAGATGCTAAAAAAGCTGCACCAGCTATCATTTTTATTGATGAAATTGATGCTGTTGGACGTCAGCGTGGTATTGGAATGGGAGGCGGAAACGATGAGCGTGAGCAGACCCTCAACCAATTATTGATTGAAATGGATGGTTTTGCTGGAAATGAAGGCATCATTGTCATTGCAGCAACCAATCGTAGTGATGTATTGGACCCGGCCCTTCTTCGTCCTGGGCGCTTTGACCGTAAGGTTTTAGTTGGAAGACCAGATGTAAAAGGCCGTGAAGCTATTTTGAAAGTTCATGCTAAAAACAAGCCCTTGGCAGATGATGTCGATTTGAAATTAGTTGCGCAACAAACACCAGGATTTGTTGGTGCAGATTTAGAAAATGTATTAAATGAGGCAGCTTTAGTTGCAGCTCGTCAGAATAAGGCAGTGATTGATGCTTCAGATATTGATGAGGCAGAAGATCGTGTCATTGCAGGACCGTCTAAGAAAGATCGCCAAGTTTCAAAACGTGAGCGAGAAATGGTGGCCTACCATGAAGCGGGTCATACGATTGTTGGACTTGTTCTATCAAACGCACGTGAAGTTCATAAAGTGACCATTGTTCCTCGTGGGCGAGCAGGTGGGTACATGATTGCCTTGCCAAAAGAAGATCAAATGCTTCTATCTAAAGAAGATATGAAAGAACAATTAGCAGGTCTAATGGGTGGTCGCGTAGCAGAAGAAATTATTTTTAATGCTCAAACAACTGGAGCTGCTAATGACTTTGAACAAGCCACTCAAATGGCACGGGCTATGGTGGCAGAGTATGGAATGAGTGATAAGATGGGACCAATGCAGTATGAGGGAAATCATGCGATGTTTGGTGGCTATACTACACAAAAACATATCTCGGAGCAAACGGCTTATGAATTGGATAATGAAGTTCGCAAGTTATTAAATGAAGCGCGTGATAAGGCTGCGGACATTATCCAAGCCAACCGTGAAACCCATAAATTGATTGCAGAAGCCTTATTGAAATATGAGACCTTGGATAGCGTTCAAATTAAATCGCTCTACGAGACGGGGCAAATGCCTACAGATGCAGAGCATCAAGAAGAAGATATCCACCCACTTTCATATGAAGAAGTAAAAGAAAAAATGCAAGATGATAAGGATAAATAAGAAGGGAGTTGGCGTTAGTCAAGATGTTAAAATCTTGATTAACGCCACTTCTTTTTGATTTTCGTCAGTATCAGACAGCCCGCCTGTTATATCTATTCATTCTGGCTCTAGTTTTTTGAACTCAAGGTCTCAAAAAACTGTCTAAGATACCACTATGAAAGGAATTATAAATAGAGGCTATAATACGAGAGGGATAAAAATAGACACGCATTAAAAAATATTATAAAAAATGAAAAAAGTACTTGACAAAAGAAATTCGGGGGGGGGTATAATAGAATTATACAAGGAGACTTGTAAAAAATAAAGAATATATAGGAGATATAGAACAATGAAGAAAGTTTTATATACGACATTGGCTGGTGTAGCACTTTTTGGCACAGTTGCGCCACTAACGACAAGCGTATTTGCATATGATAATGTAACGCAAGGTGTGGCAAATGTAGGTAAAGTAGGTTCAAAAGAATATGCTGCAGCTTTAGGTGAGCTTCAAGTTCTTGAAAATCACTTTACTAACGCTGGTCAAAATAAGGTAGGTGTAGAAATTGCACTTCAACGTGCACAGGCTTCATTGGCTGATGCAGAGGCTACTTATCAGGCTAAAGTTACTGCTGCTCAAGGAAAACTTGATACTGTTCGTGCGGAACGTGCAAACGCAATGGCAATTGCAACTTCTGCTACAGGTGGACCTTCTTTTACATATAATGGAACACCGGTTGTATTTACTGGAGAAGTAACTTCAGCACGTGTAGGGCTTGTCGAAACTACTTTTAATCCAGCAGAAATTGCTGCTGAAGAGGCATTAGTTGCTGCTAAGGCAGATACTGCAGCAGTAGAAGCAGCAAAAGTGAACGTTGCAACTGAAGAAAATAACCTTGCTAGTGCTACTATTGCCTACAATGATGCTCGGGCTGCCTATGAAACACAATTTGCAAAAGTAGAAGAACTTTATAATGCTTTCCGTGAAGCTGATCCGAAAGCTGCTGCTGAAGCTGAAGCGCCTAAGAAAGCTGAAGAAGTTTCTGTTACTCAAAAATCAAATGAGAATGTTTCAGATAATGGAAAAGCTGCTCATAAATCTGTAAAAGCTGCTGAAACAGCTACAGGTGAGAAAGTATTACCAAAAACAAGTGCTGTAAAATAATTATAAAAGCAAATCAATATGGCTCTTTGTCAACTGTAGTGGGTAGATGAAAAGCTAACACCTAGAGAGGACGAATTTCGTTCTCTCTTTCTTTACGTTTAAAGTAATCAAAATGCGTTTTTTAAAGTTTTCAAAGTTCCTGAATCCAAAGGCATTTCTTTTAATGACTTTGATGAG
>NZ_JBUEQR010000069.1:0-48764 GCF_054968985.1 Streptococcus sp. 1F3
AATCGCTTTTCATTATAGGTCATATGGGACTTTTTTTCTATACTCAAAAAGGTTCCATAATCTCTACAGTGGATTTACCCACTACAGAAATTATAGAGCCCTTTTTTTGTCTTTTTAAGTGAAAAAAGTGGCTTCAAGTCTTAGAAGCTTTATTCCCAGTTTAGCACTTCCATCTAAGACTCGTTTTTATTGAGGATAAGCTGGTCATCGTTTGTTTTCTTCAACATACAGTCAGTGTTTCCTCCAAAAAGACTTGATGAGCGAAAAAACATCTCTTATATGAAAGTACTTTACTTGTGAATAGAGGCTCTTATAATTTTGTGGATAATATTAGAATTTTCATAATTTTCTTATAAAAAATATTTTAACATGTAGTTGCCTAGGTCAAATTCCTTAATGGAATTGAATTTTTGAATCTTTAGAACGCCTTATTTTCTCTATTTTCCTTGTTTATAATTGGATAATTTGTCTTGACTTATTTTGTGAACTATATTACAATGTAGTCAAATTTTGCTTGACAGCGCTATCAAAATAAGGTAATTCTCTAATTGTTTAGAGGATTTTTTAAACAGGGAGGAGGGCGACTATGACAGAAGAGCAATTATTTTCGATCGGGAATGCGGCGAAGTTATGCGGTGTTTCCTCAAAGGCCTTACGTTACTATGAAAGTTTGGGGCTAATCCAACCCAAGCTAGTATCAAAGGAAAATGGTTATCGTTATTATGATAAGGAAACCCTATTGCTCATTCCAGTCATTAAGTATTATCAGCAAGTTGGGCTAGAATTAAAGCAGATTAAGAAACTAATTTCCTTGGATGGTTGCAACGATCACTATCATTTGTTAAAGGAAAGGAGAGAGGAGATTAAGGCAAAGAGGGAGGAGCTATTGATTTCTCTTACTTCTGTAGACGATTGGCTTCAGCTCATCATAGAAGGTGAAATGTGCCTACAAAATCAGAATCAAATCAAGGCTGGTTTAGCCAGCCAAGTAGTTAGTCTCAAATATTATAGCGAAGAAAGGAGCTACTGCAGAATAGAACAGCCCTATCACTATCATTATAAGGAATCGATTATCAACCTCGAATGGACAAAATTCTTAAAAGAGAAGCATCTTGAGGTATCTGGTCCAGTCATTTTAAAGTATGATTCTTATCAGGAAAAAATGACTGGGCAGGCAAAAACTGTAACGATTCTCCAGCACTGTTTCCCAGAATCTTCAGAATTTTCTAGCTTCGGTGGTTTTATGGCGCTTAGTTGCTATCATATTGGAGCGCTCGAGAAAATCGAGGAGACCTATCAAAAAATAGTGGATTATGCCGAAGTCTGCGACTATACCTTGCAATCAGAGTGCTATGAAAGGTATGTGATTGATTATTGGGTCACTCAAAATAGTGAAGAATTTGTTACGGAAATTATTATTCCAGTCGTGACACCCGATGAAGTGATTCGATAGTCTTTTGGGGTAGAAAATAAAAAATAAGGAGCGAGGCAAGGTAGCACCCCTTACCTCACTCTTTTTTTAGTCTTTTGAGCCTAAACTCAGGCAAGATGTGAGGACAGAAAGAGCAAAGCATATCACCGGCATTCGTATCCATGTGTTCCCTTTAGGGGCAGATAGCCCTAGTTAGGAAGCAACTCCACTATCTGAAAGTTCCTTGTATGCTCATCTGACAGGGGGAAAACATTCCTCCAAGGGAAAGGTTTTGGGGAAAAGAGGACTTTTCATTTGAACTATTTTTTATCAAGTCTTTCTTTTTGAGAGCTTTATTAAAAAAATCAGAATAGATTAGAAAGAATGGGTCTTGTAGTGATAGATAAGGGTTTGAAAGACGAGATTTCCTATTTTATCAGATTCTTGGGGAGAAAACATAGAAATTTTACAAAAAATAATTGACTTTCCCCTTATGGAAGAGCTTACAATAAAACATAAATAGGTGATATAAGCTTAGATCCTTATTGTCTATACTCTTTAAAAATCAAAAGGATACGTCGTCAACTTGCCTGGGTGAACGCTCGTTCTACCTTCGGCTTCGATTATAAGAAAATGAGCGGTGCTACTCTCATTTCCAACCTCTCACAATTCTTAATTGTGAAAGCCAGTCTACTTTTGATTTTTATTGAGTATTAAATAAATGTTATAACGGAGGTGTACCCATGAGTTCTGAAGCATTGGGGATGATTGAAACAAAAGGCTTGATTGGCTCCATTGAGGCAGCCGATGCCATGGTAAAAGCAGCGAATGTTGCTTTAATTGGCAAAGAACATGTAGGAGGTGGTTTAGTGACTGTCTTGGTACGTGGCGATGTGGGAGCAGTAAAGGCAGCTACTGATGCTGGTGCTGCGGCAGCTCAACGAGTTGGTGAGCTCGTTTCTGTTCATGTGATTCCACGCCCACATGGCGAAGTAGAAACCATTTTACCAAATAAAAATGACTAGTTGAGCTTGTAGTAATGATGAGAGGTACTGATTTTATGACACAAAATACCAAAAACATTGGTCACTTGGAAGCGCATCAGAAGATGCTTACAACAACCAAGAAATTTCATGCTTCCGGTATCAGAAGCGGTGCAATTTCTGGTTTATTTTATGGGCTCTATTCATTTTTAATCATCATTGTCCAAGGATTTGATCCTTTGACGTCTGCAGTTGGTATTTTAGCAGCACCCTTTGTCATTGGGGCAATTAATGATTTTCTAGGTGGCTGTGTTTTGTTACTCAATCTTATCAGGACAGGAAAGTTCCATGAGCTAGCGCGGAGCCTCGCAACAAAACCTGGAAAAATCATGCTTTTGGGTTATCTTCTAGGAGGACCAGTTGCCAATGGAGCTTATCTCGTTGGTCTCTATCTTGCGGGCGCTTTTGCGATTCCGATTTCAGCTACAACCGCAGCCTTTGGTGCAATCTTCGCAGCTATCTTCTTAAAACAGAAACTCAACGCTCGCGTGATTGGAGGCATGGGCTTTTGTATTCTTGGAGCGATTATCATTAACATGGTGAAGCCAGAAGGTGCTCCAAACTTTACATTAGGGATTATTCTAGCTCTTATTGCAGCTATTTGCTGGGGATTGGAGGGCTGTATTTCTAGCTTTGGGGGAGCTCTTCTTGATTCAGAAGTCAATGTTACTCTTCGCCAACTCGTTTCAGGTATCATCCAAATGGTGGTTATTATTCCCTTGATTGGTGCTACTGGATTGTTTACTAGTATGTTCCATTCACCCTTGGTAATTGGATTATTGCTCATTTCTGGTACCCTTGTAGGCATTTCCTATGCGGAATGGTACAGATCAAATGCTATGGTTGGTACTGCAATAGGAATGTCCCTCAATATTACCTATGCTTTCTGGGGAGTTTTGTTGAGCATCTTGTTCTTACATCAAGCAATAACTCCGGCAATTGTAATTGGTTCGACCACTATCATTATAGGAGCTATTTTAGTAACGACCAATCCCCTAGATTTCTTTAGAAAAGGTGAGGACTAGAAGATGCGATTATTACCAGCAAGAACAGCAGTACTGAATTATATGGCGAGCATTCGTGAGGCTGATGTCAGACAAGTCATGTCAGCTTTGAAACCAAAGTATGGCAGTGAAAAACAATTTACAGAAGTTTTATTTTTAGAGCACCTGATGTCTTTAGAGTGTAATGGCTACTTAGAGCAGTCAAGTTATGATTTAGATGAAAATGGACACTTGAGGATTTACTATACAATCACCGAAGATGGCCAGTCAGCAGTAAAAAAATATATTGCGGAAGAATTTAGAAAATAAAAGGAGTACGTCAACATGAGATATCGTGGTGGACAAGCCCTGGGACTAGTCGAAACGATTGGCTTGGTTCCAGCATTGGAAGCTTGTGATAAGATGTTAAAGGCAAGTGATGTCAAACTCGTTTCTTATGAGAATATTGGTTCGACCTTAGTGACGATGATGGTGGTTGGAGATGTTGCAGCAGTGGAGGCGGCGGTTGAAGCTGGTGCACGAGCAGCAGCAGCTATTGGAAAATTGACATCCCATAACGTGATGCCAAGGCCTATCCCTGCTGTTGGGGACATCGTTTCAGTACATGATATTGACAACTGCTAAAGGAGAAGGCAATGGAAAGATATCAAGCAATAGGAGCTATTGAGACATTTGGATTGGTTTTTGCCTTAGAAGCCGCAGATGCTATGGTAAAAGCCTCTGAAGTGGAGGTAGTAGGTTATGAAAATACAGCCTCTGGTTATATTTCAGTCATTGTACAAGGAGAAACAGAAGCCTGTAAAACAGCAGTGGATGCCGGTGTTTGTGCAGTTGAAAAAATGGGAACAGAAGTATATAGCCATGTGGTGATTCCCGGCCCACATGAAGAGTTACAAAAAATCATCGATCGGTATTCTTTATCTGTCCTACTACCAGAAGAAGCCTAAGAATAAGAGGAGATGTTGCACATGAGATATATTGACAAAGATTTGGATTCAATCCAAGAAACAAGAAACCTACTTCTGAATGCTCAAATGTCTTTTGTTCAACTGCAAAAGTTCAACCAAGGTGAATTGGATGAATGTAGCGCCTCTTTTATAGTAGCATTACAAAAAGAAGCAGACCATTCTATTGCGCGTTTTACGAGGGGAAATGACTATGGAAATGAGGAGGACGAACAGTTTTTATGCCAGCAATTTCTTCGGCGTTTTCAAGAAAGCCTGCAAGTAGAGCCCTGTGTTGGCATACTTACAGGTGATGTGGAGAATAAAACGATTGAAATCGGTGTCCCTCTGGGAGTTGTCGTCGTCCTCCTCCCGTCCCATCCGACCTTTTCCTTACTGGTCAATCTATTACTGCTTGCAATGAAATCGGGAAATACCTTGGTAATGATTGCCAATAAATATTCGAAACCTGCGACGATTGACGGTTTGAAATGGCTTATTGCCTTGTCAGAAAGGTGTGGCTTTCCTGAAGGAAGTATCTCCCTTATTGAAATGGTTACAAATTCAGGAATATTGGAGATGCTAAGGAGTGACAAGGTTTCACTGATTGTCAATATTGGTTGTCCTGAATATATTAGCGATCAATTTCGGACAAATATTCCCTTAATCTATGGTGGCGAAGCCTCTGGACCTGTCTTTATTGAGCATACAGCAGATATTGAGCAGGCAGTAAAAGATGTGATTTACTCACGGAGTTTCCATAATGGAATTTTACCAGGTTCAGAACAATTTCTGGTCACTGAAAATGGAATAGCAGAGCAAATAAAGCAGTATATGCTTGAAAATAAAGCCTACCTATTAGATGAATCTGAGACACAAAAGTTAAAAGAATGGTTGGAACGTTCAAAAAAGAATATTAGCAATTCTTACATTGGGAAATCTGCTGTTTGGCTGGCTAAAATGGCAGGATTTACAGTTCCCGATGAGACAAGGGTCTTGGTCTCGTTTCAAGATTATCTGAATGAAGAAGATTTTTTCAATCAAAAATTGCTCTGTCCACTCATCATGGTTTATTTAGAACCCGATTGGACCTTGGCTTGTGTCAAATGTATGAGACTGTTAGCAGAATTGAAAATGGGGCATACTCTCACCATTCATTCAACAGACTGGAAAGTCATTCAAGAATTTGCGACGGTGAAATCAGTTGGAAGAATGATTGTCAATGCACCGACGGTTTGTGCCGCAACAGGAATTACTTCTCATTTTTCCCCGTCCTTCATTTTGGGAGGAATTACAACTGGGCGAGGCTATAGTGCAGAAAATGTGACACCTAAGACTTGGACCTATACCCGTCAGGTTGGTTTTCAAATGGATACTCATGCTTGATTGCTGTCAGTAAGCAAGGGATTCGTAAATAGTGAACAGAAAGGATGAGCGGGAGATAAGAAAATGGATTTTTCCTAAATGTTTCCCATTCAGTTGATCAAGTAGTATCTTGGTTTTTGAGAAATAGGAAAATACAATCAGAATAGATTTCCTATATTTGAGGAAGGAGAGGAAGTATCTAAAATGGATATGCAAGAATTTAAAGCTAAATTACAAGAAGCAACAAAACAATTGAGTGATGCAGAGCGTGCATCGCTTGCGAATCTTTTTCAAAGCGTGTCAGAAGAGAGTGCAAAGCTAGATCCAGCGCCTGTTCTTGCCAGTGAAGGAACGGAGAAGCCAGATGGGATTACCCCACGTTTGCAGGCTTTGAAAAATCAATACTTAAACGCTCGCCCAACCATTTCTTTGATTCGTGCCATTAACTTGACCCGTGTCGCAAAAGCAAATGAGGGAATGCCCAAAGTCGTTTTACGTGCTACTGCCTTCAAGGAATTTTGTAAACTAGCACCGCTTGTCATTCAAGACCATGAGTTGCTAGTAGGTGCACCAAACGGTGGTCCTCGTTGGGGGGCTTTCTCACCGGATATTTCTTGGCGTTGGCTCCGTGATGAATTAGACACAGTATCTACTCGACCGCAAGATCCATATGATTTGTCAGAAGAAGACAAGAAGATATTAGTGGAAGAAATCTTCCCCTATTGGACTGGTAAGTCTGTCGATGAAGCCTGTGAATCACAATATCGAGAAGCAGGTGCCTGGGAGTTATCAGGAGAATCATATGTGTCAGACTGTTCTTATCATGCGCAATCTGGAGGGGGAGACTCCAATCCAGGCTATGACGTCATCGGTATGAAAAAGGGAATGCTAGACGTTATCGAAGAAGCAAAAGCCCATTTAGATGAATTGGATTATGCTAATCCAGATGCTCTCGAAAAAATCTATTTTTACAAAGGGCAAATCTTAACTGCTGAAGGCGTCATTATCTATGCCAAACGGATGTCTGAATATGCTAGCCAATTAGCAAGCAAGGAAACAGATCCGAAGCGGAAGGCTGAATTAGAAATGATTGCTCACGTCAATGCCAATGTACCAGCTAATAAACCCGAAACCTTTTGGGAAGCTATGCAATATTTGGTAACGATCCAGCTCTTGCTTCTTTGTGAAGAAAATCAAACTGGTCTTTCAATCGGCCGCGTCGACCAATACATGTATCCATTTTATAAAAAAGACATAGAAGAAGGTCGGATAAACGACTTCCAAGCATTTGAAATTGCAGGATCCATGTTCATAAAAATGTCCGAAATGATGTGGTTAACCTCAGAAGGGTCCTCCAAATTTTTTGCAGGCTACCAGCCATTTGTCAACATGTGTGTGGGTGGGGTAACCCGTGAAGGCCGCGATGCGACCAATGAGCTGACCTATCTCTTAATGGATGCTGTTCGTCATGTCAAGGTTTATCAACCAACCCTAGCTGCTCGTATCAATAATAAATCACCTCGTAAATATCTGAAAAAGATTGTCGAGGTGGTGCGTGCAGGTCTTGGCTTCCCAGCCTGTCATTTTGATGATAGCCACATCAAGATGATGTTGGCAAAAGGTGTGTCAATGGAAGATGCGCGTGACTACTGTCTCATGGGGTGTGTAGAGCCACAAAAATCTGGACGGCTTTACCAATGGACTTCAACGTCTTATACCCAATGGCCCTTGTTGATTGAAACGACCTTGAACCGTGGTGTGCCACTCTGGTATGGTAAACCCGTGACACCAGATATGGGACCACTTAGCCAATACAAGACATTTGAGGAATTTGAAGCAGCAGTCAAAGAAACAATCCGGTACGTTACAAAATGGACCTCTGTTATGACGGTTATTTCACAACGGGTACAACGTGACCTCGCTCCAGTTCCATTGATGTCAATGATGTATGAGGGAACAATGGAGCATGGTCGTGATGTTAAAGCTGGTGGTGCTACCTACAACTTTGGTCCTGGTGTAGTGTGGTCAGGTCTTGCCAACTATGCGGACTCTATGGCTGCTATTAAAAAATTGGTCTTTGAAGATAAGAAGTATACCTTGGAAGAATTAAACAAGGCATTGGTAGCAGATTTTGAGGGCTATGACCAAATTAGAAAAGACTGTTTGGAAGCTCCAAAATATGGCAATGACAATGATTATGTTGACTACTTTACCTCAGATATTGTCGAATTTACCGAAGAAGAACACCGAAAATATCGGACCCTCTATTCAGTATTGAGCCATGGAACCTTATCCATTTCAAACAATACTCCTTTGGGACAAATTACAGGTGCCTCTGCTTCTGGTCGCCGGGCTTGGAAACCTTTATCAGACGGTATTTCACCCGACCATGGTATGGATACAAAGGGACCTACAGCTATTATCAAGTCAGTATCTAAAATGGCGAATGAAAACATGAATATTGGTATGGTGCATAACTTCAAGATTATGGCTGGCTTACTTGAAACGCCTCAAGGAGAAGAAAGTTTGATCACGCTCTTGCGTACTGCAAGTATTCTGGGAAATGGAGAAATGCAATTCAACTACCTTGACAATAAAATCTTGCTTGATGCCCAAGAACATCCAGAGAAGTATCGGGACTTGATCGTTCGTGTGGCAGGCTACAGTGCCTTCTTTGTTGAATTATGTAAAGATGTGCAAGATGAAATTATTTCACGCACGGTCTTACGCAACCTTTAATCAAAAGGCCCTTGTAGCATGGGGGACAAAACGACTGAAAGGTTACAGTTGTTTTGACCTTGATGAATAGAACGAGTGCCTTAATAGGAGAAACAATAGTGGTAGGAGCGACAAAAAAGCATGAGACTAGAATAAATGTATTTAATGTTCAAAAGTACAATCTCTATGATGGTCCAGGAATAAGGACAATTGTTTTCTTTAAAGGTTGTCCAATGCGTTGCAAGTGGTGTGCCAATCCAGAGGGCTTAGAATTTGGTTCTAACATCATGTATAAAGAAACCTTGTGTAAACCCTACAATGCTTGTGCAAGGACTTGTCCCCTAGGAAAGGTTTGCTTTGCTTATAAGAATCAAGAAAATCCTATTCCATATGATTATTTGGATAAAGAACATCCAATCGATATTCGAAAATACAAGAAAAGATTTCCTAACAAATCTGACATTGAAGGTTGCCCAGAAGGAGCAATCTCTATCATCGGAGAATCCAAGACGATTTCTGAACTCATGGAGATTATTCATGAAGATGATGCCTTTTATGAAATGTCAGGGGGAGGAGTTACCTTGTCGGGTGGTGAGTGTCTGGCACAGGCTGAAGGAGCAGTAGCCCTGTTACAAGCCTGTAAGCAAGATGGATTGAACACTGCTGTAGAAACGGCGGGACATGTACCCAATAAAGTTGTCATGAAAGTTGCTGAATATACTGATTTGTTTCTATTTGACTTGAAACATATGGATTCAAAGAAACACAATGAATGGACGGGTGTAGGAAATGAACGGATTTTAAAGAACCTAGTCTCACTTCTGGAATCCGGTCGGAATGTAAAAATTCGAATGCCGATGTTAAAAGGAATCAATGATAGTGAAGAGGAGATGAGGGCTATCGTAGAATTTTTACTGCCTTATAAAGAGTATCCTAATTTTAAAGGAATCGATCTATTACCATACCATAAGTTAGGGGTCAATAAATATTATCAACTCGGCATGGAGTATAAGATAGAGGGCGATCCTTCTTTGAGCCAATATGATTTGGACAGAATCGAACGCTATATATTGGCTTACGATGTTCCCGTGACAGTTGTAAAACACTGATATCCTACACATTGAGATAGAACATACTTGTAAGTCCAGCTTTTGGGAAGTCTAAAACTGCACAGTGTTTGCGAGCAAAGGGGGGCACGGGCTAAAAGCTCGGAAAAAAGACCCAAACAGAAATAGATTGAAATACAGTGTATTAGCGGTAGCTAGCTGGCTATTTCCTGCATTTCATTTGTGACTAGCCTAGCTAGCCTCGCAGGAGTCTCGCAACGAAGTTGCAAGCAACTTCTGCTCGGCCGCCTATTTTCACTTTGAGTTTTTCACAGGCTTTGTATCTTGGTTTAATTGAGTTCGGACTAAAAATGGCAGAAAAAAGATGAATCGGCTTGATGACAAAGGTCATCTTCTCCAATTCCCTATTTTTCTTTCCATTTTCTTGACGTCCTAACATCTTAATTGAACTCGGGCTACAACTCACTGCCAAAAAGACCCTAACAGAAATAGATTGAAATATAGTGTATTAGCGGTAGCTAGCTGGCTATTCCCTGTATTTCATTTGTGACTAGCCTAGCTATCCTCGCAGGGGTCTCGCAACGAAGTTGCAAGCAACTTCTGCTCGGCCGCCTATTTTCACTTTGAGTTTTTCACGGGCTTTGTATCTTGGTTTAATTGAGTTCGGACTAAAAATGGCAGAAAAAAGATGAATCGGCTTGATGACAAAGGTCATCTTCTCCAATTCCCTATTTTTCTTTCCATTTTCTTGACGTCCTAACATCTTAATTGAACTCGGGCTACAACTCACTGCCAAAAAGACCAATCTCATTGGTTGCAAGACAACCTGCTTCGATTGTCTATTTTGTCTAGGAGTTGCTTTACCAGTCTATGCCAGACTGGTAAAGGTTGGAAATAAAACGAGTGAAACTCGTGTCAAACGCCCTCGTATCTTGTTGGAATTGAACTCGCCCTAAACTCTGTGCGAAAAAGACAAATTCTCCTAGAAACTAAAGTTTCTTCGTCAAATTTTCTATTTTCGCTTTGAGTTTTTCACGGGCTTTGTATCTTGTTGGAATTGAACTCGCCCTAAACTCTGTGCGAAAAAGATAAATTTTCCTAGAAACTCCCGTTTCTTCGTCAAATTTTCTATTTTCGCTTTGAGTTTTTCACGGGCTTTGTATCTTGTTGGAATTGAACACGCCCTAAACTCTGTGCGAAAAAGACAAATTCTCCTAGAAACTAAAGTTTCTTCGTCAAATTTTCTATTTTCGCTTTGAGTTTTTCACGGGCTTTGTATCTTGTTTAAGAAAGGGAAGATTGTCGGATAAGATGGAAAAAATGAGTCGTATTATTCAAGAGTCTGTTCCTGGGAAGCAGATTACTTTAGCGCATGTGATTGCTGCGCCAATTCGTGCAGTTTACGATAGTCTTGGTATATCTCACAAAGGGGCGATTGGTATCTTGGCTCTAACCCCCTACGAAACAGCTATCATTGCAACGGATATTGCTGGAAAGGCTGCTGATGTTGATATTTGTTTTGTAGACCGTTTTACGGGGTCGGTCATGTTCAGTGGCGATGTTCAAAGTGTGGAGGTGGCTTTGCAAAGTATTGTAGATTATTTCAAAGAGCAACTGGACTTTACAGTTGTTTCTCTCACACGCTCATGAATAAACGATTATTAGTCATTGGTTCAGACCATGGTAAGGCAAAAGAACTTGTAAAAATGCTGGAAGATAATCAGGAGCTTTCCTTTATCCGTTCTATTGTTTATTATTCTCGTTGTATTTTTGTTCCAGAAGCCTATCTGAGAAACCCTAGTATGAAAAAACATATTATATCGCTTCAACAGAATGCCTATGGAGTGCTAATGCTCCTGCATGCGGAGCGACAGTCAAGGATCTATTCACCAAATTTTGCAAAGAGTTTTCGAATTCCAACCATTGGTGTCATTATGGGGCAAGAAAATGAGAGGGAAGAGCAGCGTCTAGATTGTCAGAAAGAATTGAGGGAAGCCAAAGTGGATATGGTTGTCGAGTTAGCTTGCCTTGATGCAAGGAATGTTCAGTATTTATTACAGCAATTAGGAAAAATAAAAGAAGGTAATCAATGAATATACAAGAATTTAAGGTAGGGCCGAGATTTATTTTTGGTCAGGGCTCTACAAAAGAAATTTCCAAGTTATCCATCATCCGAGCTTATATTATTTGCGATCCTTTTGTGGAGAAAAGCAATATGCTTCAAGAAGCCTTGGATTGCTTGCAGGAAATGGGAGCTGCTAGTAAAGTCTTTTCACGAATTGTACCCAATCCTACTATTGAAGTTGTATCTGAAAGCCTTGCTGAAATGAGAGGGTTCAAACCAGATGCTGTTATTGCAGTAGGAGGTGGTTCTGCCATAGATGCAGCTAAGGCCGTTATCAGGGTATATACTGAAACAGAAAGTGTAGAAAAGCCGATTTTGATTGTAATCCCAACGACAAGTGGAAGTGGGAGTGAAAACACGACCTTTGCAGTTATCTCAGATCCAAGCAGAAATGAAAAGTATGCCTTGGTTGATGACTCTCTTGTTCCAGATGTTGCTATTCTAGATACCGTTTTTACAATGAGTGTGCCACCAGCGATTACTGCGGATACAGGGATGGATGTCCTTACACACTGTTTAGAAGCCTATGTATCAAATCAGGCCAGTGATTTTTCAGATGCCTGTGCAGAAAAGGGATTGACGCTAGCCTTTAACCATGTTGTTGAAGCCTATAAAGATGGAAGCAACCTATTGGCGCGTGAAAAAATGCACAATGCTTCTTCCATTGCAGGAATCGCCTTTAATAATGCAGGTTTAGGGATCTGCCATAGCTTATCCCATGCGATTGGGGCTTTCTTTCATGTTCCGCATGGTCGCATAAATGCGGTATTGCTTCCCTATATCATTTCGTTCAATGCCTCACTCAATACAGATCGGGATACAGCAGTTGCAAGGCGCTATGCACAAGTAGCAAATCTGTTGCATCTCTATGGTACAACAACAAAACAGAGCGTACGTGCCTTGAATTATGCAATTACAGGCTTGATGAAGCAAATGAATATGCCAATGACCATTAAAGAATTAGGGATTGATCCTCTCGAGTTTGAAAAGATGATTCCTGAAATGGCAAGACGAGCCATTACAGATGCTTGCACCCCAACAAACCCCCGCTCCGTAACAGTAGCCGAACTTGAAGAAATCTATAGAGGATTGTTGAACTAAGATACGAGGGCGTATAAAAAGCGAATGAAAAATAGGAGACTGACGACGTGTTCGATGAACACGAGGAGGTCTATCTTTTTTCCGAGTTTTTAGCCCGAGTTCAATTAAGATGTGAGAGCGTTAAAAGCACTAAGTGAAAATAGGAAATTTGACGAAGAAACGGTAGTTTCTAGGAAAATTTATCTTTTTCACACAGTGCTTAGCTCGAACTCAGTTAAACCAAGATACAAAGGGCGTAAAGTGAATAGAGTTCATAATAGCTACAGCAAAATAGGAAATTTGACGAGTGAAAAGCTCCAGTGGAGGTTTTCAGCCTATCCCTAAAAAGCTTCTCATCTGTAATTAGATAAAGCCGAAACAGCTACCTACCTTTTTACCCAGCTCGTAGCTCGATTTCAATTATCAATATAGACAAAAGAAGGCTATATAAGCGAAAGAAGGAGTTTATGAAATTTTTAACCGAAGATGATATACGTGTTGAGTATCATAAGGTTCCTTTTGATACCTTTACGATTCCCCAAAATGTAAGATTAACTCCTGGTGCCAGAACCTTTCTTGCAGATAGAAAGATTAAGATCATAGAAGGAAATGGACGGATACAGAAAAAAGTAAGCAAAACTGCCTTTCCTGTTAAAAAAGAAGAGCCGATCCAATCAATTACTCTTCCTCAGGCTGAATGGTTTGCTATTCGGTGTGAACTGTTAAAAACAGCTTATGATTTAGCTAGTACAGATCTGCCTTTAGTAGAAGAACTCAAAATAATAGAACGTTGTCTAGCCTTAGCAATGGTAAATGAAAAAGGCAATCTTCCACCGATTACAATGGTGAATACGGAAGCGGTACAGATGGACAAGACTGCGATTGTTGAACATTTGTCAACGGTTGGTATGTTTTTACAGACTAATAAGGGACGGGTACTGATAAGGCTTTATCCACTTTATTTCCGCTTGGAAGCATGGATAGAGCAGGTGGATCTTCGTGCACAACCTTATCTGTCAGACATTGTTCATCGCTTGGAACAACTGATTGCCTATTATCTAAATAAGGGTGAGGAGGGGAAATAAAATGCCTGATGGATTGCCAAAAACATGTGATCAATATGTAGCAGACTTTGAAAAGGTAACGATAGAGCCAATCACATCCAATAGCAGTATCTATTTTACAGGTGTTGATTTAGGGACCGCTTCCATTGTTTTGGTTGTATTGGACGATCAAAAAAAGATTGTCGCCGGTGCCCATCAGCCAGCTAGCGTGATTCGTGATGGAATGGTAGTAGACTATGTCGGGGCAATCGGGATTGTACGTGCATTAAAAGAGAGATTGGAAGCACAACTCAATACCGAATTACTCTATGCGGCAGCAGCCCTCCCTCCTGGGACGGATATCTTAGATGGTGGAGCAATCAAGAATGTGGTTCAGAGTGCTGGCTTTGAGTTGACTGCCTTGTTAGATGAGCCTAGTGCAGCAAATACAATTGTCGGTCTCAAAAATGGGGCTATTGTCGATATTGGTGGTGGGACAACGGGGATCTCTATTTTAGAAGATGGTAAAGTGGTGAAGGCCGTAGATGAAGCAACTGGAGGAACTCACTTTTCACTAGTCATTTCAGGAGCTTACCAAATCAGTATGGAGGAAGCCAATACCTATAAACAAAATCCCCAACATCATAAAGAACTACTGCCCATTCTCAAACCTGTTGTAGAAAAAATTGCTTCCATTATAAAAAGGCAAATTGCTGGTTTTGAGGTAGAGGTCATCTACTTGGTAGGGGGGACAAGTTGCTTGACAGGTATTGAAGCCATTATTGAAAAAGAGACGGGAATTCAGACTGTTAAACCCCGAAATCCGCTGTTTGTGACCCCAATCGGTATTGCAATGAATTGTGGTCAAGAAATAATCTATTGAGGAGGAGATATGCTAGTTGCAGAGTTGGTAGATACAATTTGGGCTACGAGAAAGTCTGATGCCTTGAGCGGTGCTAAATTTTTATTGGCCGAGGTAAAAGGTGGTAGCAAGGCGGGCGAACTGTTAGTAGTCGTCGATATGATTGGTGCAGGCATTGGTGATCGTGTCATTGTCACCACTGGGACAGCAGCCCGCCGTATGATGGGAGATGATCAGATGCCTGTTGATGCAGCTGTTATCGGGATCATTGATGAAAATTATGATGAAATAAAAAAGCAAAATGGGAAAAAGGAACACTTTTCCTAATGTAAAGGAGAGCAAATGGCAAAATTAGTTGTTGTAAAAGATGTTTCTGACTGCCATGAAGCGGGCAAAACAATTTATTATGTTGAGGCAGATACGATCATTACGCCAGCAGCCCGAGATGAGGCTATAAAATGTGGTATTTCCTTTGAAATTGGTCAGAAACAATCTGAAAGAAAGACTGAAAAAGGAGAATGTGGTATTTCAGCAGAAGAATTACTCTCCCTTTTAAGGCGAATGTTGACAACTTGTGATAAAAAAATAGAGAAAGCAAACTTACCTTATCGCAGTGTAAGTCACGCCAATGGTTTGAAAGTTGTGAAAGGTGGAACCGTCAGAATGGATCAGTTTGACACGGGGAAGCCAGAAACAAGTGTTCGTTTTCAAGAAGTGGTGGGGAAAGATGAAGCGAAGATGAGTGCAGGATTTCTAGAAATTGATCGCTCAAGCTTCGCTTGGAAATTACCATACCAAGAAATTGATTATATTATTTCTGGTACTGTCTGTGTCGAAATTGATGGTCAAAAATATGTTGGTCGTAAGGGAGATGTCCTCTTTATCCCATCAGGCTCTGATGTTATTTGGAGCTCCCCTGACCATGCGAAATTATTCTATACCACTTATCCTTCCAACTGGTCTGATTTGATGTAATGCTGGAGGAAATCATATGAAGGCATTAGGAATGATTGAAACATATGGTTTGGTGGGAGCGATTGAAGCAGCTGATGTCATGCTAAAGGTAGCAGACGTCTCCCTGATGAAAGCTGAAAAAGTTCAGGGAGGCTTGGTGAATGTGTTTATTACTGGAGATGTAGCTGCGGTTAAAACAGCAGTAGATGCAGGAGTTGGTGCGGTCAAAGATTTAGGAGAAGCCTGCTTTTATAACTCGCATGTTATTCCTCGCCCTGATCATCAAGTGGTATCTTTGTATGAAGAAGATCAAGAAGAGGAGGAAACAAGCATCACAAATCCTCCGGTCTTTATGGAACCGATCAAAACTCTAGAGGAAAGTGGGCAGGAAGCTTTACAGACAGTTCTTGAATCCCCTGTGGAAATGACAGAAATGTCTAAGGCATCCCAAGCTCCAACGGTCGAATCAGAAGAAGTATTCCTTACGCCCAAAGACTACAAAAAGCGTTTGGAAAAAATGAAAGCAGCAGATTTAAGAAAGCTTCTTCTACATCATCCAAAACTGACACTTACCGAGGAGACAGTCCAAGGAATGGTCAGAAGAAAGATGATTGCTATTTTAATGGAAGAGCTGGAAAAACGAGGAGAAAATTAAAAACAGTACATAGGAAGGATGAATCAAATGAAGACAGTTGACATAGATCTTTGCTCTATTCAAGAAGCAAGAGACCTTGTAAAGGAGGGGAAAAAAGCATCTGATAGATTAGCAACTTTTTCAGATGAACAAATTGATGCAATTTTACGGAACATTGTAAAGACTGTAGAGGCTAATGCTTATTATTTGGCGGACATGGCTGTTGAGGAGACTGGTTTTGGGAAACTGGCTGATAAGGCTTATAAGAATTACGCCGCTTCTACATTATTGTATGAGGAAATTAAAGACAGTAAGACATCAGGAATCATTGACTTTGATGAAAGTAAAAAAATATTCCGTGTTGCAGAACCGATGGGATTATTACTAGGAATCACTCCTTCAACGAATCCAACTTCTACGATTATTTTTAAGGCAATGATTGCGATTAAATCGCGCAATGCAATCGTCTTTGCTCCACATCCGTCAGCCAAGCGCTGTAGTATCGCTACAGCTGAGCTAGTGCGAAAGGCTGCTGTTGAAGCTGGTGCCCCAGAGCATATCATTGGCTGTGTGACCAATCCTACTCTCCAAGCGACGAATGAATTGATGCATGCCAAAGAGGTCTCTCTGATCATCGCAACTGGTGGTCCAGGTATGGTTAGAGCTGCTTATAGCAGTGGTAAACCTGCTATCGGAGTTGGTGCTGGAAATTCACCAGCCTACATTGAAAAAACGGCCAATGTCAAAAGGGCGGTTGCTAGTATTGTTGCTTCTAAGACCTTTGATAATGGAACGATTTGTGCTTCAGAGCAAGCCATTATTTGCGAAGAATCCAATAAAGAGGAGGTAATGGATGAGTTGAAAGCTCAAGGTTGCTACCTCATGACCCAGGAAGAGACGGACAAGGTTTGTGAAGTTCTATTTAGAGGAGATTCAAAAGGCTGCAATCCGTCTATGAATCCAACATTTGTCGGTCAATCAGCTAAGGCGATTGCAGGAGCTGTCGGCATAGCTGTTCCAGAAGATACGAAGATTTTGGTTGGACCACAGGCTGGTGTTGGTCAGGGCAATCCCTTATCGTTTGAAAAATTGACAACTGTTTTAGGATTCTATGTAGTAGAGAACTGGGAAGAAGCGTGTGCCTTGAGTATTCGCCTCTTGCAAAATGGTATCGGTCATACCATGAGTATCCATACCGAAGATCCAGAGATAATCTTCCAATTTTCTCGTAAACCAGCATCACGGATTTTGATCAATACAGGTGGTAGCCAAGGTGGTACAGGTATGTCTACTGGTCTACCAATTGCCTTTACACTGGGCTGTGGCACAGATGGAGGTAGTTCAGTTTCTGATAACTTAACACCAGAGCATTTGGTTAATATCAAGACAGTTGCCTATGGCTTGAAAGATGTGACACGAATCGTAGCAGAAGATGTTGGGTTCCAAGCCCTACCAAAATCAGCGCACTTACATCAGCCAACTGATACAGTCAAGCCGATCACATCACCAATCGAACATCATTCTAAGGCTGCTAAAACAGTAACAGAGAGGAAAGTTTTTCTAGGTCAAACTCCTCAAGAAATTCAGGTAGCATTTGAACAAAAACAAAAACAAGGACAGAAGCCAGAGCTTTCAGCTACCTCTGGCGTGCAAACCACTAGTCATAGTCCAGCAGATAATGAAGCTCTTGTGCGTGAAATTCTGTCTGCTTTGAGAAAGAAATAAGAGGGGTAGACGATGGATGAAGATTTAGAAAAGTTATTATATAAGGTGGTCGAATACTTAAATGGTACCGAAGCAGGAGCCTCTTTAGGGGAAGGCATTTCAGAAGACAATTATGACATTACAGTTCCCCTAGGGGTTTCCAATCACCACGTGCATTTATCACAAGCAGATGCGGATATTCTCTTTGGCCCTCGCTATAGCTTTACAAAACTAAAAGATCTTTCTCAACGAGGTCAATATGCCTTAGAGGAATGTGTAATGGTTGCAGGACCCAAAGGAATGATTGAAAAAGTTCGTATTCTTGGTCCAGTTCGTAAGGAAACGCAGGTTGAATTGACTGCGACGGATTGCTTCAAGATAGGGGTGAAAGCGCCACTTCGCCTTTCGGGGCAGCTAGAAGATACACCTGGGTGTACGCTTATTGGTCCAGCAGGCTCTGTTCAGCTAGAAAAAGGTTGTATCGTTGCGAAACGTCATATTCACATGTCTCCAACAGATGCCAAACGATTCGGTGTTGAGGATCATCAAACTGTATCCTTAGAATTGCCGGGTGAACGTGGAGGTATGATTCATAATGTGATGATTCGTGTAAATGATACCTTTGCCTTGGAATGTCACTTGGATACAGAAGAGGCAAATGCTCTCGGAGTAACTGGCAAGAGTAAATTGCGACTGGTAAAATAAAGGAGGAAACAGATGAACTCAGAAGCATTAGGAATGATTGAAACAAAAGGTTTGATCGGCTCAATTGAAGCTGCCGATGCTATGGTCAAGGCAGCCAATGTCACCTTGATAGGCAAGGAGCATATCGGAGGAGGTCTGGTTACTGTGATGGTTCGGGGAGATGTTGGGGCAGTCAAGGCGGCGACAGACGCAGGCGCAGCTGCTGCCCAACGTGTAGGAGACCTGGTCTCTGTTCACGTCATTCCGCGTCCCCATATGGAAGTCGAATCTGTCTTACCTCAAAAAGGCTAACGCCACTCTTTAGCAAAAAATAGAAAGTAGGTCGAAATATGCAATCAGAAGCATTAGGAATGGTTGAAACAAAAGGCTTGATCGGCTCGATTGAAGCAGCCGATGCCATGGTCAAGGCGGCCAATGTCACCTTGATAGGCAAGGAGCATGTCGGAGGAGGTCTGGTTACTGTGATGGTTCGAGGAGATGTTGGGGCGGTTAAGGCAGCGACAGACGCAGGCGCAGCTGCTGCCCAACGTGTAGGAGACCTGGTCTCTGTTCACGTCATTCCACGTCCTCATATGGAAGTGGAAACCATCTTACCAAAGCATCAAGCTATAAGAGCGTAAAAAAGTGACTGACAAATAGGAAATAGCTCGAAGCTGCCTTTGTTTCTAGAGGTATGTGTTCCTATCCTTGTGTTTGTTGAACAGGGCGTCAATCTCCTCATTTCACTAGGTGCTTTAAAGGCTTGTATCTTATCACTGTAGAAAGGAGAGAATGTTACATGTCACATCAAGAAATCATGGACGGGAATACAGCTGCGGCACATGTAGCGTATGCCTTTAGCGAAGTTGCAAGTATTTACCCTATAACTCCTAGTTCTACAATGGGAGAGAGTATTGATTGTTGGCAGACAGAGGGGCGTCAAAATCTCTTTGGTCAACCTTTAAAGATTGTCGAAATGCAATCAGAAGCTGGCGTAGCTGGTTTTGTCCATGGTTCCTTAAAAACAGGTGCCTTGACGACAACCTTTACCTCCTCGCAGGGCTTATTGCTGATGTTGCCCAACATGTATAAAATTGCTGGCGAATTGTTACCAACTGTTTTTCATGTGGCGACTCGCTCGGTTTCTACTAATGCTTTAAGTATTTTTGGTGATCATAGCGACGTCATGGCTGTCCGTCAGTCTGGCTTTGCTATGTTAGCAGAGAGTACGGTGCAAGAAGTGATGGATTTGGCAACCGTTGCACATTTATCTAGTTTAGAAACCAGTATCCCCTTCATCAGTTTTTTTGACGGTTTTTCGACTAGCCATGAAATGCAGAAAATCCATGTTTTGGAAGAGGAAGATATGAAGAGGCTCATCAATCAGGAAGCGTTAGAGATCTTTCGCTCCCGTGCCATGAATCCTAATCATCCAACAGTATCAGGTACGAATCAAGGACCAGATCTCCATTTTCAACAGCGGGAGACGGTCAATCGTCACTATGATGTGATTCCATACGTTGTTCAAAAATACATGAAAAAAATCAATTCTTTGCAGGGAACAGACTATGATCTCGTAACCTATCATGGGCATGAGGAGGCAACTGAATTAGTTGTCGCAATGGGATCGGTCGTCTCAACGATTAAGCAAACGGTTCATTATCTCAATCAAAAGGGGAGAAAAGTTGGGCTTATCCAAATTCATCTTTATCGACCATTCCCGATGGATACTTTTTTAGCAAGAATCCCCAAAACTGTAGAGGCGATAGCTGTATTAGACCGAACAAAAGAACCTGGTGCAATCGGAGAACCTTTGTTTATGGATGTTCAAGCTGCTTTTTATGCAAGCAAGCACCGTCCAACTATTATCGGAGGACGGTATGGGATTGGCTCAAAAGATACAAGCCCCGACCAGATTATAGCAGTCTATGATGAATTAACAGGACCTCAAGCGAAAAAACGTTTTACAATTGGAATTGAAGATGATGTGACGAATCTTTCCTTACCAAGTCTTCCAGCGCTTGATCTGACCCCAACCAATACCTTTCAAGCCAAATTCTGGGGATTGGGTGGTGATGGGGCGGTCAGTGTCAATAAGTCAGTGATGAGGCTGATTGGTGAGCATACCCAAAAACAGATTCAGGCTTATTTTTACTATGATTCCAGAAAACAAAATGGGGTTACTATCTCCCATTTGCGGGTAGGAGACGAGGTGATTCAGTCTCCCTACTTTATACAACAGATGGATTTTGTGGGAGTAACTAGTCAGGTTTATCTACGGCAATTGGATGTGTTGAAAGGCTTAAAGAAAGGAGGAACTTTTCTTCTGAATACCACTTGGACTAAGGAGCAGTTATCCAAACGTTTACCCGTTCATATTAAACAATTTTTGGCAGCTAATGATATTCAGTTTTATATCATGAATGCCTATAAAATTGCCCATGAAGCAGGATTGCTCCAGAAATTGAGCATATGTATGCAGGCTCCATTTTTTCAGCTAAGTTGCCTACTTCCATTGGAGGAAGCACTAAAGTGGATGCAGGAAGAAGTCATCAAGTCTTATGGTAAAAAATCAGAGGAAGTCATTGAACAGAACCTCCGTGCGATTGCCTTATCTGTAAATGCTTTTGAAAAAGTAGACATTCCACCAGAATGGCAGACCTGTACAGTTCTTGAAAAGAAAAGCCCCCTTTCTTCCTCTCCTTATTTTAAGGATATCCAGCTTCCTACAAACAGACTAGAAGGTCGGACAGTCTCAGTTGGACAACTTGTAAAGCATAAAATGGTCGCTGGAGATATTCCACTAAACACTGCTCGACAGGAAAAGCGAAGTTTGGCTCTAGAAGTGCCACAATGGGATTTTAGTCACTGTGTCCAATGCAGTCGCTGTTCATTCGTATGCCCTCATGCCGCTATCCGTCCTTTCTTACTTGAAGAAGATGAGCTAGATAAGGCACCAGAAGGGTACAAGGTCATGGATTTCAAAGGAAAAGACGGGCTTATGTATCGGATTCAGGTCTCAGTTGAAAATTGTACCGGTTGTGAGCTTTGTGTGAATGCCTGCCCTGCAAAGGGGAAGGCGCTGAAGATGGTATCGGCAGGGACAGACAATGAAGAGACCTTAAAACAAGAAGCGATTAACTGGGCATTTTCCATGACTTTGCGGGCAAAAGAGAATCCAGCTAAGCCAGGAACAGTCCCCCATACACAATTTGAGCAACCCTTATTAGAATTTTCAGGTGCCTGTTCAGGGTGTGGGGAAACCCCTTATGTCAAGCTCTTAACCCAATTATTTGGGGATCGGCTGATGATTGCCAATGCGACTGGGTGTTCCTCCATTTGGGGAGGTATGGCTCCAATGACCCCTTATAGTACGAATAGGTGCGGTCAAGGACCAGCCTGGAGTCATTCCCTGCTAGAAGACAATGCAGAGTTTGGCTATGGGATGATGGTTGCCAATACAGCTCGTAGAAAGGCATTGATTCCCTTAGTAGAAAAAGCAATGGCTGTCGCAAGTGTAGACTTATCTGCCCTACTTCAAGACTGGCTTGTACATATGGATAAAGGGCGGGGAACGAGAGCCCGTAGTGCTAAATTGGTCAGTCTCTTGGAAGTAGAAGCCTCAGATCGGTATCCAATTCTGCAAGAACTTTATGAGCAACGGGATCTATTTATCAAACCCTCCCAATGGATAATAGGAGGTGATGGCTGGGCTTACGATATCGGCTATGGAGGTTTGGACCATGTTTTGGCCAGCGGAGCAGATGTGAACATCCTTGTCTTAGACAATGAAGTATACTCTAATACAGGTGGACACCTCTCAAAAGCCACTCCGACCTCTGCTATTGCCCGATTTTCATCATCTGGTAATCATGGTAGTAAAAAAGACTTGGGTATGATCGCCATGACTTATGGCAATATCTATGTAGCACAAGTCGCAAGTGGGGCAAATCCGATTCAAGTGATCAAAGCCTTTGAGGAAGCTGAAAAATATCCAGGTCCCTCCCTTATTATCGCCTATGTTCCTTGTATTGCACACGGTTTAGAATTTGGTATGAAAAAAACCTTAGAAGAAGCAAGAGAAGCAGTCGAAACAGGGTATTGGTCTCTCTATCGCTACAATCCTCAGCTAGAGAAAGAAGAAAAAAATCCAATGCAGCTTGATTTCAAACGTCCAAACTTTGATAAAATGCTGGGCTTTATGCTGAAGCAAGAACGATTTTCTTCCTTGAAGCGTGTCAATCCACTTGAGGCGGACAAACTCTTTCAAAAAAACATTAGCCAAGCTAGACGTCGGTTTAAAAACTACGCCATTTTATCTGGAGATTATGAAACCTTTGTTAAAAATCAACAAAAAAGCTCCGTAGAGCTTTTCAGTAGGTTCCTTTAAACCAGCAAGAAAATAAGGTTTTAGCTTTTCCTCGTCTAGTATAGTTGTTTCGTTTACTTTTAGTACTAGGCAAGGAGCTGCAGGCTGCTTCAACAGTCTAATGACTGTTGAAGGTTGGAAATCATACTGACGATAGTCAGTAACAATCGTAGAGTACGGCAAAGCGAGTTCCAATCATCTAGAAGATGATTGGAAGTTGGAAATAGAGAAACGGAGTTTCCACAATTCATCTAGCAGATGATTGGAAGTTGGAAATAAGGAAACGGAGTTTCCACAATTCATCTAGCAGATGATTGGAAGTTGGAAATAAGGAAACGGAGTTTCCACAATTCATCTAGCAGATGATTGGAAGTTGGAAATAAGGAAACGGAGTTTCCACAATTCATCTAGAAGATGATTGGAAGTTGGAAATAGAGAAACGGAGTTTCCACAATCGTCGAAGTAATAAAAGTTAAACGAAATGAGGATATAAGCGATTGTCGGACTCCCTTTAAGCTAACCATTCTACATCGAATGTGTTACAAGAATGGAGCATCTTTTTATCAGGGAATTCATCTGAAACAATGGCTTTGTATTTGTCTAATGTATTAATCTTAAAGAAGCCAGTCTGATAAAATTTTGAATGGTCAATGAGTAAAATAGTTTCCTCGGCCTTGTCAATAACCCTTTTTTTAGAGAGTGCTTGGCCGAGTGAGACCTCATAAACAAATTGATCATCAATTCCACGAGCAGAGCAAAAAGCAAGATTGATTTTAAAATGATTTAGGAGAGTGTTTTCGACATCATGGTTGATAACAGAAGAAGAATGGTGTTTAATTTCTCCACCTGTGATGAATATTTTCATTGTTGGGTTGGCATATTCAGCTAATTTCTGAGCTGTATTGAGTCCATTGGTCAGTATAATCAGATTGTCAACGTTGCAAATATATGGACAGAGCTCATAAACTGTTGTACTGGAATCTAAGTAGATACACATACCAGGTCCAATAAAATCTTTGGCAAGATTGGCAATGACTCTTTTTTTATTGCGATGTTCACTTTCACGGAGGCTGTGTGAAAGCTCAATCGTGTTAAAGGAATTGAGGACAACTTCGCCATGTCGGCGTTTGAGGATTCCGTGTTCTTCTAAGTAAATTAAATCGCGGCGTAGGGTTGAAGTACTAGAAAAAGTTACTCTTTCTAGCTCTTTGATATTCATTCTTTTTTTGGTTTTAAGAATGTCGGTAATTTCTTGTCGTCTACTATCTCTACTCATTATTAGTCCTCCCTTTCTTTTTTATTATATCATAAATAACCATAAAAAGAATTTTTCTTCCGAAAAGTTCTTTTTATGTTGAACTTTTTCCATGATTTATTCCAAGTATTGAAAAAACGATTCTAAAGCATTATACTAACATCATGAAAACGATAACAAAGGAGGTGGCGCATGAAATCTGTTCTAGCGATTGATATTGGTGCAACATCTGGACGGGCTGTCTTGGCTAGAATTGAAGGCGGTCAGCTTATAATGGAAGAAATTAACAGATTTGCGAACACTCCAATTAAAGAACGTAGTCATTTATGTTGGAACGTTGATTTTCTTTTTTCAAAGATATTAGAAAGTATCCAGAAAGCTGTTGATCAATCAGAATTGTTATCAATTGGCATCGATACATGGGGTGTCGACTTTGTACTGATGAATAGTGAAGGAGAAAGGGTCTCTCTGCCAGTACATTATAGAGATGGTAGGACAAATGACATTTTGGAATCGGTTTCTCAAATGGCTTCATTATCTGATTTGTATTACAAGACAGGTAATCAATTGATGGAAATCAATACCTTATTCCAGCTGTTGGCTGCTAGGAAAGAAGAACCTGATGATTACTATAAGGCAGACAAGTTGTTGATGATGCCAGATTACTTTCATTTTTTATTGACAGGAAAAAAGGCCATTGAGCGCAGTATTGCCTCAACTACTCAGATGATTAATCCCATAACGAGTGATTGGAATCATGAAATTCTTGCACTTTTTGACATCTCTACCTCCCTCTTGCCATCTATTGTAGAAGAAGGCACTATTCTTGGTGAGGTTAAACCCGAATTTGGGTTTGGAGATGTCAAAGTGGTTACTGTTTGTGAACATGATACAGCAAGTGCAGTCGTAGCAATCCCTTGTCAGGGGCAAGATTGTCTTTTTATTTCATCAGGAACTTGGTCTTTAATTGGGACTGAAATTTCCGCTCCAATCATCAGTCAGAAATCCTTGGAATACAATTTTACAAATGAAACTGGACATGATGGAACAACGACCTTTCTTAAAAATTGCACCGGCTTATGGATTGTAGAGGAATTACGAAGAGAATACAAGCTACGCCGACAATGTTATAGTTTTGAGGATATTATGGCTATGGTTATAGCTTGCGATTCTGAGGTGGCTATAGTGGATACAGAGAGCCCAGAATTTGCTGAACCTGATCGGATGATTGAAAAAATAAGGCGGTATGCTGAACGAACCAACCAAGCTATTCCAATAACTGCCGGAGAAGTGTTCAAATCTGCCTACCTAAGTTTGGCACACAAATACAAGGAAGTAATCAAACAATTAGAAGAATTGACAGCTAGTACCTATCAAACCTTAAACCTTATAGGAGGTGGCTCCAAGTCAGAGTATTTTTCACAGCTAGTGGCGGATGTTACTGGTAAAACGGTTATGACAGGATTAACAGAGGCAACAGCAATCGGCAATAGTATCATCCAAATGATTGCTATGGGAGAGATAGAAACGCTGACCTCAGCAAAAGAGATGATTAGGCAGTCGATCACAACAACTTATTATTACCCTACTCAAAAGGAGGTTATTCATGACTCACTATCCTAAAATTGGAATTCGTCCAACGATTGATGGACGCCAAGGAGGCGTGCGCGAATCGCTAGAAGAAAAAACAATGCAGATGGCTTTGGCTGCAAAGGAATTGATTGAGAGCAATCTCTATTATGCAGATGGCACTCCAGTTCAATGTATTGTTGCCAGTCGGACGATTGGTGGCCAGGGAGATGCAGGCATCGTCTATGATGAATTTTCAAAAGAAAATATTGTAGCGACCTTATCTGTTACTCCAAGTTGGTGCTATGGTACAGAGACGATGGATATGGATCCACATACCTTAAAAGCAATCTGGGGATTTAATGGAACAGAACGACCAGGAGCCGTTTATTTGGCAGCAGCCATGAGTGGTTATGCCCAGAAAGGGTATCCAGCTTTTAAAATTTATGGACGCGATGTACAAGATTTAGATGATAACAGTATTCCCGAAGATGTTGCCCACAAAATCTTGCTTTTTGCTAAAGGAGCAGTTGCTGTGGGGCAGATGCGGGGTAAATCTTATGTGAATATTGGTGCTTCATCCATGGGAATCGCTGGCTCACAGGTAACATCAAGTTTCTTTGAAGATTATCTAGGAATGTTGGTCGAATTTGTTGATATGACAGAGATTTTGCGCCGTATTCAACTTGAAATCTATGATCAAGCAGAATATGAAAAAGCATTGGCCTGGATTAAGACAAACTGTCATGAAGGGGTCGATATCAATACAGGGAAAGATTTTCCAGATATTATCACTAAATCGAAGGTGATACCTGCAGATAAGGATTGGGAATTTATTGCAAAACAAACGTTAATTATCCGAGATATTCTTTTTGGAAATCCTGCTCTTGCTGCAATTGGTTGGGAAGAAGAGTCTAGGGGACGCAATGCTATCTCAGGTGGTTTTCAGGGTCAACGTCAATGGACGGACTGGTTACCAAATGGTGATTTTGCAGAAGCTATTCTAGCTTCAACCTTTGACTGGAATGGACCACGTCCTGTAACAGCCTTTGCGACAGAAAATGACACCTTAAATGCAACAGCCATGCTTTTTGGAACCTTACTAAGTAATAAAGCACCTATTTTCTCTGATGTTAGAACTTATTGGAGCCCAGAAGCTGTTGAGCGTGTGACTGGAAAACAATTAGAAGGTCGTGCCCAACATGGTATTCTTCATTTGATTAATTCTGGAGCATCTGCCCTAGATGGAACTGCGGCAGCGAGAGATGACAAAGGCAATCCAACCATGAAAGAATTTTGGAATATGTCAGAAGCGGATGTTACAGCTTGTTTGAAGAATACAGATTGGTGTCGTGCCAATTACGAGTATTTCCGTGGTGGTGGTTTTTCCTCTCATTTCAAGACTGCAGCAGAATTGCCAATTACCCTTATTCGTGTGAATTTAGTAAAAGGGATTGGACCAAGCTTGCAAGTAGCAGAAGGCTATACCTGTCTTTTGGAAGATGAGATTCACAAGGTACTGGATGAACGAACAGATAAGACTTGGCCGACTACTTGGTTTGCTCCAAATCTTGGAGAACCTGGTTTTGAGACAGTTTATGATGTCATGAATCACTGGGGATCCAATCATGGTGCTTTTGTTCAAGGTCATATCGGGGCAGAAGTATTGACGCTTGCAAGCATGCTTAGAATTCCAGTTGCCCTACACAATATTCCTAAAGAACGCATCTTCCGTCCGAGCATCTTCGATGGTGTTGGAACGAAAGATTTAGAAGCAGCTGATTTTAAAATGTGTGAAGTGCTAGGACCACTATATCAAAAATAAGGAGACAATACGGATGTTAATGGAAAGTGAACGGAAGGAACTAATAAAATACGGGAAAAAATTAGTTACAGAGGGTTTAACTAAAGGAACTGGTGGAAATCTTAGTGTTTTTGATCGTAGTCGAGGATTGGTTGCCATAACACCTTCAGGCATTGATTTTTTTGAAATAAAAGAAGAAGATATTGTAATTCTTGACCTTGAAGGAAATATTGTTGAAGGGAAGAGACTTCCCTCAAGTGAGTGGTACATGCACTTGATTCAATATCAAACGCGTGAAGATATCAATGCAGTTATCCATGCTCATACGACATACGGAACAGTCCTAGCTTGCCTAAGAGAACCCCTTCCAGCTACTCATTACATGATTGCAGTGGCTGGTAAAGATGTTCGGGTAGCAGAATATGCGACTTATGGCACGACAGAGCTAGCGATAAACTCTGCTAAAGCAATGGAAAATCGGAGAGCTGTTTTCCTTGCTAATCATGGTATTCTAGCAGGTGCTCAAGACTTGCTAAATGCCTTCAATATTGTTGAAGAAATAGAGTATTGCTCAAAAATTTACTGCATAGCAAAAGCAATTGGAAGTCCCGTTGTTTTGCCTGATGAGGAGATGGAACTAATGGCTGAAAAATTTAAAACGTATGGCCAAAGAAAATAAACACATTACATTAAAGTTTGGAGGATCAATCTCATGAAAAAACGGTTATTTAACTGTGCACTTGTCTGTCTCATCGCTTCAGCAAGTCTTGCAGCTTGCTCTAGTGGTGGTTCAAAATCGACAACTGCTTCAAAAAATGATGAAACAGTTTTAGAATTCTATCACGGTTATCACCACAGCAAGGACGAGTGGCCAGTAGCTCAAGTGATGCGTGACTTGTATGACGAATTTGCTAAAGAACATGCTGATGGAAAAGTGACATTCAAACCAATTCCTGTATCTGGTAGCTTGGTAGATACCATGAATAATAAGGTAGCCAGTGGTGAATTTCCAGATGTCATTGACTTGGCTGGACAACAGATTTCATTGGCAGCTATTGAGCAAGGATTGGTGCTGGACCAAAAACCTTTTATTGATAAAAATAATCTAAAGGCAAATGTTGGTCTTAATTATACCCAAAACCAAGTAGATGGTAAGATTTATACTGTCCATGAACAACTCTTTACAATGGGATTGTGGTACAATACAGCGATTTTTGAAAAAGCTGGCGCTAAATCTCCAGATAAGTGGGAAACTTGGAATGATTTCACAACAGCCATGGAGGCTGTTCGGAAAGTGGATAATGTTTATGCCTTTGGTGCTGGAGAGCCGGCAGTCCGTCTATTGAATACCTATCTTGGCGCGACAGAAGAAGGGCGTAAACTTCTTGAAGCACCATTTTCTAGAGAAACGATTGAATCGAAGGTCTTTACTGAAGCCTTGACTGCAGTTATGAAAGCGGTTCAAGCCAATGGTTCAGAAAATGCAGGCGGTAGTGCTGACACCTACTCAGCAGACTTTGTCCAAAATAAATCATCCGTCTTTTTCAATGGTGTGTGGGCTTCAGGTAGCATGGTAGATAATACAGCCATCGCTCCAGGAATCTATCCTGGTAGTGTAGCCATCAGCTCCTCTGGTGGAGGGATTACGATTTCAGATACTATGAGTGAGGCTGAAAAAGAATTGGCACTAGAATTTATGGAATATATGACGAGCGATGAGGTTCAAAAAGTTATTTTTGAAAAAGTAGGAGCCAATCCATCAAATGAAAATGTTGATATTGCAGGTTTGGCTGAATCTAGCTCTGATCCTACTGTAAAACTATTGGGTCAAGCAATTTCTCAAGTAAAAGATGCTAAATATACTGTGAAGACTATTAGCGATGCTTGGAGTGGAGATGTTCAGACTGCTCTTATCACTGCTCTTAGTGAAAGTGCTTCCAATAGTGTTCATATTGATCAAAAAGTTCAAGAAACAAAAGACATTTTATTAGCCTTGATTAGTTAATACTCTATAAACATCAACATCTGACTAGACGAGGAAACTGCAGATAGCATTGAAGTGCAGTAAGGCAAGTCAACAAGGTCAGGATTTGATTTTTGATGAGTAGAAACTGTTTCGAGTGTCGTGTTTCCTACATGGCACTCTTCTTTTATGATAGGAGTTTTTAATGGAAAGACAACAAGTAAGCATGAAGAAAAGGAGTAACCAAAAACGGCTATTTATTTTCTCATTCCTTCTTCCTACTATAATTTGTTTTTCGGTATTTTATCTATACTCAGTTGTAACCGTTGTCGTCTCTTCTTTTATGAAATGGGACTATACAAATTTGGATAATCCTACATTTTATGGTATCTCAAAATTGTTTACCAACTATGAGTATATTTTTAAACAATATCCTTTTTTCTGGGAAGCCCTAAAGAATTCATTGATGTGGGCGATGATTGGTGTATTGGTTCAAGTTCCTTTGGCTGTCAGTGTAGCGATCGCTTTTTCCAAGATGCTAAAGGGATGGAAGATTGCTCGAAATCTCTATATTGTTCCCAGTATTATTTCCAGTGCCGCAATGGGATTGATCTTTCTACAGATTTATGATCCCAACTATGGTGTTGCAAATGAGCTGATTCGAATTGTGAATCCTAACTTTACCGGTGCAATATTGTTAACGCCTAAACTAAATCTGATTGCGATGACTGCAGCCTATATTTTCTTTGCAGGAACCTCTACAATTATGGTATTAGGTCAAATTTTTGCTATCCCAACTGAGATTTACGAGGCTGCTACTTTAGATGGCATTTCTGGCTGGCGTAGGGAACTATATATTACGATTCCCATGATTAAAAATACGATTAAAACCGTTTCTATATTGGCAGCAACAGCTGGTTTTCTACTTTACAATGAGGTTTACTTCTTGACGAACGGTGCCGCAGGTTCTCGTAGTATCAGCTTTATCATCCGAGAATTAGCAGTAGCTAGTTCAAGAACCCAGTACGCACGTGCTAATACCGTTGGAGTTTTTCAGATTTTAGGCGGTATGCTCATTATTTTCTGTATCAACCTTATCTTTGGGTTGGGAAAGCCAAAAATAAAGGGAGGAAAATGAGATGAATCAAAGTTCAAATGGATTAACGAGATGGGGAAAAGCCTTGGTTTATAGCTATATGCTATTGACCTGCTTGATTTCAATATTTCCTCTGTTATGGGTATTTTTATCATCATTAAAAATTGATCCAACCATGGAGCCAGGATTAACTCTTCCCCAACAGATCACCTTTGAGGGCTATATTAAAGTTTTTACAGAAATGAATGTCTTACATTATTTTTGGAATAGCTTTAAGGTGGTAACAGTATCTGTCATATTGAGTATCACCATGATTTCTATGTCTGCCTATGTGATTGCACGCATGGATTTCCGCGGGAAAGGGCTTGTGACTGCTATGATATATTCGACCATGTTTATTCCAGCGACAGCAATGACCTTTCCAGTCTACAACTTGGTAAATAAGTTGGGAATTTACAACACACCAGTAGCTTTGATGTTTGTGTATACCTGTAGCGGTATTGCCATGAGTTTCTTTATCATAAGAAATTACTTTTCTATTATTCCAAAGGAGTTGGAAGAGGCAGCAGAGATGGATGGTGCAAGCTATGCGCAAACGTTTTGGAAGGTTATGTTGCCGATTGCTAGACCGGGTATTCTAACAGCAGCGATTCTAGCTTTTATGAATAACTGGAATGAGTATTACTGGGCATCAATGCTGGTCATTGATAACAATGAGCTGACGGTACCAGCCTTACTAGGACAATTTACAACAAGCTTTAACACCAATTATAATGGTTTATTCTCAGCTATTGTTGTCATTGTCTTGCCACCTATTATTTTATTCGCATGTACAAGTAAGTACTTTATTGAAGCCTTAGGAGGAGGGGCAGTAAAAGGATGAGTAACAATTTAGAAGCAATTAACAGACGTACAGAATGGTTTCGAGATGCCCGATTCGGGATGTTTATCCACTGGGGATTGTATTCTATTCCTGGAAAGGGAGAATGGATTCGTAGTCATCAAGAAATGAGCATAGAAGATTATGAACCCTACTTTGAAGCCTTTAACCCAATAGATTACAATCCTCGTGAGTGGGCAAGAGCTGCCAAAGCAGCAGGTATGAAATACATGGTCTTAACAGCTAAGCACCATGACGGTTTTTGCTTGTTTGATTCAGCCTATACTGATTATAAAGCAACCAATACCTTGGCTGGTCGTGATTTAGTAGCTGAATTTGTCGAAGCAGTTAGAGCAGAAGGTCTAAAAGTGGGGCTCTATTTTAGCCTAATTGATTGGCGCCACAAGGACTATCCAAAGTATGGAGATCTCATTCATCCCATGCGCAATAATGAAGCTTTTAAAGACGAAATCATTGATTTTGAACATTACCTAACGTATCTCCACAATCAAGTGGAAGAAATTGTGACAAAGTATGGAAAGTTAGATATCCTATGGTTTGATTACTCTTATGAGGAGATGTTTGGTGAAAAATGGAGGGCGACTGACCTGATTAACATGGTCAGAAAGCACCAGCCAGATGTGATTGTTGATAATCGTCTAGAAACCTCAGGAGAAGGCTTTGGCAGTATCGTGACAGACCAAATCAATATCTATTCAGGGGACTTTGTTAGTCCAGAGCAAATTGTCCCACACGAGGGAATTCGCAACTATAAAGGCGAGTTTATCCCATGGGAACTTTGTTTGACCATGAATAATAACTGGTCCTATAATCCGACTGACTATCTCTATAAACCTTCAAAAGTGTTGATCCGTAAATTGGTCGAATGTGTTAGCAAAAACGGGAACATGATTTTAAATGTTGGTCCAGATGCCTTAGGAAACATTCCAAAAGAAAGTCTTTCCATTCTCAGTGATTTTTCAAAATGGATGCAAAAAAATGGTGCTGCTATCTATGGCAATGGCTTTGCTGATTTGCCTAAACCTGATTGGGGATATTACACAAAATCAGGCAACACTATCTATGCTCATATTTTTGAACAACCGATTGGACCGATTGCCTTGCTGGGTATTGACGAAGAAAAGATTCATCGGATGTCTTTTCTTCACGATGGTAGCGAGGTGCAAATTTCTAAGAGTTGGACAACCAATGCGTATGAAGGGATTTGTTTCGCTCAATTTGGCGATATTCCACATTTTACTTATCCTATCCCAGATGATGTAGACTCTGTCATCAAGATTGAGTTGAAGTAAGACAAGAGGATGAAAAATGCTACAACTTGAATGGAATCATGTTTATACAAAATACCAGAATACCATGCACCATTCTATTACGGATGGTGATGTAAGGATTCTTCATCTTTGTAAAGCTCATTTCTTTCATGATAAGATAGAAGAAGCAATGGATTAAGGAGGTACTTGATGGGAATTTCTATTTCAAAGTCTAATTGTTTTCATTTACAAACGGAACATTCATCTTATATTTTTCAAGTCCTGGATAATGGTGATTTGGGTCATGTTTATTATGGTAGTAAAATTCATCTGAAAGACAGGTATCCAGATTTGATGCTTGTAGAAGAAAGAGGATTTGAACCCTATTCAATCGCTGATAATCCCGCTTTTCAACCTAGTCTAATGCGCTTTGAGTATGGTGGTTATGGAAAAGGTGATTTTAGACATCCAGCTTATCAGATTCAAGATGTAACTGCTAGCCGAATTAGCCAATTGGTTTATCATTCACATGAAATAGTAGCAGGCAAGCCTAATCTAAAAGGACTGCCTGCCAGCTATGCTGGAGAAAGTGATGCAGTTGAAACTTTAATTGTTACAATGGTTGATGATATGATAGGATTGGTCGTACATCTCTCTTATACAATTTTTCCTGAAGTAGATGTCATTGCACGAAGCGTCCGTTTTGAAAATAAGGGGAGCAAGCCCTTAAAACTATTGAATGCCATGAGTTTACAGTTGGATTTACCAGATAGCGATTATGATTTTATCCACTTTACAGGTGCCTGGTTGCGGGAAAGACAGTTTGAACGTCATCCATTGAGAGCGGGATTGCAGGCAGTCGATAGTCTAAGACATAGTTCCAGTCCCCAGCACAATCCCTTTGTCATGTTAGCCTCACCAAACACTACAGAGGATACAGGAGTTGCTTATGGCTTTAACTTTATCTATTCGGGAAATCACTTGGAACAGATTGAGGTAGATCACTTTGGAAAAAGTCGGGTACTTGTGGGTCTAAATCCTTTTGATTTTTCATGGGAGTTGCAAAGCGGGGCCAGTTTCCAGACACCTGAAGCGATTCAAAGTTTTACAGTAAAGGGGTTGAACCATCTGAGTCAATCCTTACATCGTTTTTATCAGGAACATTTAGTAAATCCTAACTTTGCCAACCAAGAGCGTCCCATTTTGATAAACAGTTGGGAAGCTACCTATTTTGATCTGACAGAAGAAAAGCTCTATCAATTTGCAGATCGAGCCAAAGAACTTGGCATTGAGTTACTGGTCGTTGATGATGGATGGTACGGTCATCGCAATGATGATTCATCTTCGCTGGGAGATTGGTTTGTAAATCGGGATAAACTACCGAATGGCTTGAAACCTTTATCAGATTATGTGCATCGGATTGGTTTGAAATTTGGACTATGGTTTGAACCTGAGATGATTTCAGAAGATAGCAATCTCTTTTATCAACATCCAGAGTGGCGAATCGAAAGTCCGGGTAGACAACCTAGTCTTGGACGCCAACAGTTTGTCCTAGATTTCTCTCGACAAGAAGTAGTAGATGCAATCTTTGAACAAATGTCTCGCGTGATCGATGAAACAAATCTAGATTATATCAAATGGGATATGAATCGGCATATCACGGATAGTTATAGTTTGGCTCTGCCACCGTCGCAGCAACAGGAGTTCGGTCATCGCTATATTTTAGGTGTCTATCGCCTCTATGAACGCCTAACAAAACGCTACCCAGAAGTACTGTTTGAGTCTTGTGCTTCAGGAGGAGGTCGTTTTGACCTGGGAATGATGTATTACGCTCCTCAAGCCTGGACAAGTGATGATACTGATCCGATCGAGCGACTAAAGATTCAATTTGGAACCTCCTATGGCTATAGCCTTTCAATGATGGGAAACCATGTATCTGTTGTCCCGAATCATCAAAGTGGTCGTATGACTTTAATGTCAACGAGAGCCCACGTCGCATTTTTTGGTCTTTTGGGCTACGAATTTGATATCACAACTTTGTCCCAGAAAGAGATGGAGGATATTAAAAACCAAATAATATTCTATAAACAGTATCGCCATCTTTTTCAGTTTGGACAATTTTATCGCTTGATAAGTCCATTTGAAAGAGATAAAAATCAGGTTTCTTGGCAACTTGTATCAAAAGATAAGTCACTATCTATTGCAGCCCACTATCAAATTCTAAATCAGCTTAATCCAGGTGCTATTCGCTTCCGCTTCAAGGGACTTGATGCTGACAAGCAATATCGTGTGTCAGGTTATCAAGGAATGTATTTTGGGGATGAACTGATGAATGCTGGTTTAGATATCCGGCTAGCAAATACTCCTGGAGAAAGAGTGCTCAGTACTAAAGATTTTGACTCAAGATTAGTGATTATTACAGAAAAGTAGAGAATAGTCAGGTCCTCACAATACTAAAGAAGCCTTATCAAATGCTATTCCACCACTTTCAACACAAGTGCTACACTTCTTGTCAGGGAGGGGTATCTACAACCTTTATTTGATATAGTGTCTTCGAAACATGGAGTTTATCTGCGTTTGAGAGACCTTTATGGAGAGAATGAATTAGTAGGATAGCTATTTGTAAAAGATACAGGTGTATTGTATAAAGAAACGGTTGAAGAATCAATCAACTTCTACTCACTAAAAATCAAAAGTAGACTAGCTTTCACAATTAAGAATTGTGAAAGGCTGGGAATGAGATTAGCACCGCTCATTTCCTTATAATCGAAGCCGAAGGTAGAACGAGCGTTCGCCAAGGCAAGTTGACGAAGTATCCTTTTGATTTTTAAAGAGTATTCAACGCTATTAGTAAGGAGAAAATATATGTCAACTTTTTATGTCCCATCCGTTAATCTTATCGGTCGTGGTGTGATCAATGAATTTGCTAGTCATATGGCAGAGCGTGGTTTCAAAAAAGCCTTGATTATAACGGATCATTTCATTGCTTCAAGTGATATTTTACCAAAGGTGACCGCCCCCCTTTCAGAAGCAGGAATTGAATATGTTCTTTTTGAAGATGTTGATCCAAATCCAAGTTGTAAAAATGTCTATGATGGTCTGGAGTTTTTGAAAGAAAATGACTGTGATGTCATTGTTTCAGTAGGAGGTGGCTCTCCTCAGGATGCTGCAAGCTGTATTTCCATTATGGCAACAAACGGTGGAAAACCTCAAGATTATGAAGGGCTTCATAAATCTACAAATAAAGGCTTGCCAGTGGTGGCTATTAATACAACAGCAGGGACTTCAGCAGAAATAACGATTAATTATGTGATTACTGATGAAGAACGTAAAGTAAAAATGGTGATGGTTGACAAAAACAGCCTAGCTATTATGTCAGTCAATGACCCAGAACTGATGCTTTCAAAGCCAGCAAATTTAACAGCAGCAACCGGTATGGACGCCTTGACTCATGCGATTGAAGCCCTTGTAACACCAGGAGCCTATGATGTGACTAAAAAATTGTCAATTGGGGCTATCGAGCTTATTAATGAATACTTGCCCCGAGCCGTAGCGAACGGACAGGATATTGAAGCGCGTGAAGCTATGGTGAATGCCATTTTCCTTGGTGGTATGTCCTTCAATAATGCAGGTCTTGGCTATGTTCACTCAATGGCTCACCAATTAGGTGCTGTCTATCATCTTCCACATGGTGTTTGCTGTGCAATGCTCCTACCTATTGTCGAACGAGAGAATGCTAAACGCGTTCCTGTTGCCTTCCGTAATGTCGCTAAAGCATTCGGTCTCATAACTGAGGGCAAGACTGACGAGGAATGTGCGACATTTGCAATCGAAAACATCGAGCGCTTATCTGAAATGGTTGGTATCCCTAAAAAACTGACAGAACTTGGCATCGTAGAAGAAGAGTTTGATTTTGAATATCTTTCTAAAAATGCCTTAGTGGATGCCTGTGCTCCAGGAAATCCATTCATGCCAACCTTGGAAGAAACCATCGCTTTCTATAGAGAATTATTTTAAGGGCTTGATGCCTTTCCTTTTGTCCAATAATCAATGGCTTTTGTGCTACTTCCTATCAAATAGTCAGCACATCACCTACAGATAATCATCTTGTCATCTGCATGAATGTAGATGGCTTTTCGAGTCTGTTTTGATGAGCTTGTTCGTGTGTTAGAGAGTGTCTGAATGTTACTTTTTAAAGTGAAATGACTATAGTAGCTTGAGTTTTGCTCATACGACGAAATAATCTTCAGAAAGATAGTTGTCGTTTTGTCCCAAATATTGTATAATATTTGGGACAAGGTGGTGAGGAATTGAGTAACATAAAAGCTAAAATTAATAGTAAGATTGATAATCTACCAGACGGCGCAGTCTTTATTTCAAATGATTTTCTAGAACTCGCTGATTATGAGACTATTAGAAAAAACTTGAATCGATTTGTTAACGATGGAACGATTCAACGTATTGTAAACGGTGTGTATTACAAACCAAGGTATATTGAATTGATTGGGGAATTTGAGTCTCCTTCAATAAATGAAGTGGCTATTGCCATTGCTAGAAAATATAATTGGACAATTGCACCTTCAGGGAACACAGCTCTAAATTTATTAGGGTTGTCAACACAAGTTCCAGCTCAATGGACTTATATTTCTGATGGACGGTATGTAAATTTTTTAATTGGAAATACGAAACTAGTGTTCAAGCGAACAACAAACAGTACCATTTCAAATATGTCACAATTAACTGCACTCGTTATTCAAGCCATCAAAGCTATTGGAAAAGATAATATTTCAGAAGAACAGATTCTTTATCTTAAGAATAGGTTAGCCATAAGTGATAAAGAGAAACTTCTTGAGGAAGGCAAGACTACCAGTGCATGGATTTATAAAATCTTGAAAAAAATAGGAGAATCCTAAAGATGCTAGAATTTAAAAAAATTTCCAAAGAAGACCTTCAAGCCATTATTAGAAATGCTTCGGAAAGACTTGGTATCAATGAAGTGATCGTTGAGAAAGACTATTGGGTTTGTTTCGTACTCAACTATCTCTTTACAAAGAGTGAATGGAAGGATGCTTTTACATTTAAAGGGGGTACAAGTCTTTCTAAGTGCTATGATTTAATTAAGCGATTCTCAGAAGATATTGATTTAATCTTGGATTGGCAGGTGATTGGATATGGTAAAGACGAACCGTGGCAATCCCGTTCAAATACGCAACAGGATAAATTCAATAAGGAATCAAATTTAAAAGCAGAAGACTTTCTTGTGAATGCGTTAATTCCACAGATGAGGTTAGATTTTGCGAAACTGCTTGAAGATGATTTTCAAATTAGTATAGATGTAAATGACCCACAAACAGTGCTTTTTGAATATCCGACAAGTTTCCAATCAGAGTATGTGAAGCAAAACATTCGCTTAGAAATTGGTGCTCTAGCTGCCTGGACACCTCTGAAATGGTAGAGATTACTCCTGATTTATACAAGGTTTACCCGACGTTATTTGTGGGAGATAGTATTTCAGTTAGGACTGTTTTACCAGAGAGAACCTTTTGGGAAAAAGCTACAATTTTACATCATGAGGCAAATAGACCAGCAGATAGTAAAATGCCTATACGTTATGCACGGCATTACTGTCTTGCCCATTCGATTTATAAGAATAGAGCTTTACGAATCAAGAGTTATTGGAGAAAGTGGTTTCATTTAAGGAAAAATTTTATCCTCGAAAATGGGCAAAATATGAGGACGCAACCATTGAAAGAATTAGATTGCTTCCAGATGATTACAGATTAAAAGAAATTGAAACTGATTACAACCAAATGAAAGAAATGTTTTATGGGTTTGTGCCATCATTTGAAGAGGTGTTAATAACTATCGCTAATTTAGAGAAAGAAATCCATAAACTTTAGACATCAGTTATTTTAAGAAAAAAGGTTGGGCTTCCATCAGGAGTTCCCAGCCGTTTTTTGATAGCAATTCTGATAGCTTTTTTCCGTTCCCCAGTATAATTCTAAAATCACCATCACTCCCTTTCGTCTATTAGTATAGAAGAAGGCTCTCAGCACATGTTGAGGCGGTAAGTTTGCTAGTCAAGGAGCGAAGCGACGACGAATAGCATTTACTTCCGCCCATGCGACAAGGTGAGACTGAAAGTTGAGAGAGTGCCCTGGGGCATAGCTGTCCAAGAGCTAGGAGCGTGGCGACGTAGCGATTGGAGACAGCGAACCGCCGAGTGTGTTGCTCTGCTCGTAAAATCCTAGAAACCTTTGAACGAAAGCATGTTACAAAGCCTTGGAGACAAGGCTTTTTGTCGTATAGGGGGGTAAGTATCAGAGTGAGAGTACAAGTTGAATGAGTAGGTTTGATAGCATGATGATGAGGTGATTTATTTCCACAAACCCTAGGGGGTACGTGTTTGTTTCCATAGACTAGGTGTTAATGGGAATAAACGTACCCCTTCAATCACTACTCTGGTCTGAAGAGAAAAGAAAGATATTAACTGTGTATATGATATAGCAAGTCTTATCACGAAATAAACTTATACTTCGTTTACAAATACGATTATCTTCTGCTATAATTGTACCTATAGGAGAGTACTATGAAACGGTTGTTTAAATGTTTAGGAGTGGTAGTTCTATTCGCTCTATTCTCATATGGCTTTTATTATCTATCACGTTTTGAAGAAGATGTTGGCGAGAGGGCTTATCATGATAAGAAAACGGAGCTTTTTCATCAAAATCCAGATGTCTATGCTTGGTTAAGGGTTGAAGGCACAAAGATTGACTATCCTGTTGCCCAACACCCAACAGAAGATAGCTATTACCTATCTCATGATTTGGATCGAAATGAGACTTACTATGGTGCGATTTTTACAGAGTTGGTGAATACCAAGACCTTCAATGATTCTGTAACGATTATTTACGGTCATGCCATGGTTGATGATTCTATGTTTGGCTCCTTGGATTATTTTGCGGATCGACAGTTTTTCAAAGACCATACTCTGATAAGGATTGATACGATAGACCATCGTTATGAATATGACATCGTAGCTGTACACCCTTATATAGATGACCACCTCTTTGAAAGTTTCCAGCTAGGGACGAGAAGTGGCTTAACCCACTACCTTGACACCCTGAAGGAACGAGTAGAGACCTATGGTGGTGCTTATCGATCCTTGCCGATTGAAAACGACAAGGACAGGTTTTTAATCCTTTCGACATGTGATGCTGTGAACAATAATCAGCGCTATGTCGTTACTGCTAAGTTAAGAACTGTCACAGAAAGGACAGATACATGATACACAAGATGAAACTTTCCAGATTTTGGAGGCTGTCTCTGAGTTTACTACTGTTAGGAATTGGCCAGCGACTGATGTATACAGGAGTGGTCTCTCCTTGGGCTAGAGACAGGGGCTTGCCTGTTCTCCTACTTGTCCTAAGCCTAGTTGCCCTTGTCTTAGGGATAGCGCTGCTCCTTCCTTTGCTTGTTTGGTTTTACAGACACCATCGGTCTGATAAGCGATTGCCAAAGCTGATCTTAGCCTATCTTCTAACTGCTGTTACTTTAGGTTTCATCATTGGTGGATTCGGTCAATTGTTGTATGACCATACCAGCTTTGCCTATGATGCTGTGCGGATAGGTGTTTGGACAATGAGTACCATCGTTCAAAGTGTCCTAAAGGTAATTTTGTGCTTTGGTCTAGTCAGTATTCATAAGAACTTGCCTATTAGGGAAAGACGGAACTGCCTATGGCTACCATTAGTAGGAGTGATCATGGTATCTATTTGTATCGTTCTTCTGAGCTATTTTCTACCGACTGTTGGTTCAGTCCTTGTGTCAGTTATTGATGAGATTGTACTGATTGCTACCTTGTATTATTTTAGTTACCTCGTAAAGGAGACGTCCAGATGAAACGACTTCATAAGTTAATGAATGCCCTTGTGTTACTGGTCCTGCTTGTTTCCAATAGCCCAATTATGTATGCTGAGGAAATCGGTCAGGCTATTGAACAATCTCAAGCAGAACAAGCTCATCAAGAGGCAGTAGAAGAAGCCAAGAGCCAAACCGTTGGTTCTGAGAATGCTAATACTGAATCTACTGATTCGTCCAGTGCAACATCCGACTCTCCCAAAGAGGAGGGCGATGCCATCCAACAACCCAAGGTTGTGACAGAAGAGAGTGATGCGGAAGTAGAACTCAAACAGAAATATGGAGAACCTGTAGCGGTCAGTGGACAAGAACAGCTCTACCGTGTGGATGAGACCCATTTTGTGACCCATATTGGGAGTAGCGTCAAGACCTATGTAGACCAAGACGGGCTAGAAGTCCCTGTTGACTTGTCCCTGTATTCCTATCATGCCAACGGCAACCACTACTATCTCCCTAAAGAATCCCCAGTTGGAGTGGTGCTGCCAAGTGAGGTCAAGGAAGAAACCCCGATTGATGTCCTTCATCAAGAGGAGAAAATCTCCCTCTATCCTCTTGAGACGACCTATGACAAGGCAACGGTTGCACAAAACGCGATTTTATATAACAACGTCGAAGGCAAGACCGATGTCCAGTACACGGTTCAGTCTAACGGTGTCAAAGAAGAAATCGTCCTTGCCGAGTGGGGAGGCAAGAACCGCTTTACCTATGGGCTAGACGCTGGAAATTACGATGTTCGCCTTGAAAACAATCAGGTGCTGGTTCGTGAGAAAGGCAAAACCAAGATTCTCTTTGTCTTGACAGCCCCTATCATGGTGGACGCAGCTGGTGAGACCAGTCAAGATGTGACCTTAGAGTTGAGTGAAAAATCTGGGAAATACCAAGTGACCGTCATCGCAGGCAAAGACTGGCTTTCTTCCAAAGAGCGCCAGTACCCTGTACGGATTGACCCGACAGTCACCGTTCCGCGGGAGAACATTCTTGATGTCGTGACTAGCTCGATTCGAGGGACCTACCAAGGACTCGCCTATGGCTATGTCGGCTATATCGAGTCTGCCAATATGGGAATGGAGGGCATCCAGGATATTGGCAAGACCCGTATGTACGTTAAGGTCAATTATGACTTTAGTAGTATCCCAAAAGAAGCCCGTATTGATAGCGCCAGTCTCAATCTGTTTCAGTATTCAGACGGAAAAGGAACTGCTGCGGCTACCTTTGGAGCTTATTATCTCAAGCAAGATTTTGACATCAATACCATTGACTGGTTGAGTTCTCTTTCATTAGAGGAAGAAATAGCAGGCGAGAATGCCATTCATCCACATGGATTGGGCTTTCATCACTTCGATATTCGGACCGCAGTAACGAATTGGGTTCAAGGACTTTCTCCCAACTTCGGTCTCGTTGTCAAAGCTATTGATGAGAATGTGAATGGAGCAGGTTTTTATACCACAGAAGCAGACCCCAGTAATGTTGCCCAAGGTGGCTTCACCCCCGATCAAGCTCCTAGTATCACGATTAACTGGTCTGTCCCAGACCCAGTGGATATGAACTATGAACTGGGCAATACTACAATCAATCTGCGCACCATGGTCAAGACCGACAAGACAGGCAAGCTCCAATTCCAAGGGGTCTTTGCGGATGGTCTGACGACACCGGGGGCAACTGTTAGCTATGGTTTGAGCGACGCTACTAAGGGTTATAAAGGCGATACTCCTGCGAGTTTCTCCTATAAGTATCCCAATACCAGTACCTTTGAGTCTGTCTTTGAAGCTGGCACAACCAAGTATCGTGATAAACTCTCCAACTGGCAGACGACAGTTCCTTTCACAGAACCAGAACTGAACACCCTCTACACCATTGATGCCGAGAGCCAAAAAGACGGAGTGACTAGCGGGAAGAAATCCAGTGAGACCTTCCTGATTTACAAGGTCACCCAGTATGACACGCTTCCAAAAATAGCCAGTTATTATGGTGTTCCCCTCAATCAAATTGCCTACGACAACCGCATTCAGGATATGTTGGTGGTGAAAAACAACACCCTTTTTATCCGCAATCCGAGAAAGAATGCGACCAAGCCCTATAATCCGCCTGCCTTAAATGATGATGTAAAAGCAGATGTGGATAAACTCTTGATGGGACGGGGTCTCCATTGTGAGTTTGGCTTTGAACCGATTAACCTAAACACAGGTAACTTCTATCTGGAGCGGGTGGATGTGTCTATCCCTGATATTGCTGGTGACTTTGAAATTGCCCGTTCTTACAACTCGAAGGCTGCAGGGATCAATAGTCTCTTTGGTCGTGGCTGGAGTTTTGCCTTTAATGAGCAGCTTTCAAGAGATGAGAACCAAACTCTTTACTATACTCGTACGGATGGTTCAGTTGTTCAGTTTACCAAAGATGGCGATCGCTACAAGGCACCAACAGGTTATGAACTCACTCTCAAGGTCAAAACTGTTGACACCAAGGAGGGCGACTTCGGAGGTGAAGAGAAGGAAAAGTATGAGGTCAAAGAGTACCGCATTACTGATACAGACAACCAAGAAAAAGTCTTTAACTTCCACGGACTTTTGACAAGCCAGACAGATGAAAAAGGCAACAAGACGACATTTGACTACAATGAAAACTTCCAGTTAACCAAGGTAACTTCACCAACTGGTCTTGTCTATGGCATTACCTACAATGAAGCAGGCTACATCGGTGCTATCCAAATCCCAAATGGGTCTACCTTATCCTATGACTATGATGACAATGGCTACCTGACCACCTATACCGATGCGACAGGTGTGCCGACTCGCTATGAGTACGATGACAAGGGACGGATGACTGCCTGGTATGACGGAAATGGCACAAAAGTCATCCAGAACGAGTATGATGACCAAAATCGTGTCACCAAGCAAACGGATGCGGTGGGTGGCGTGTCTACCCTGTCCTATAGCGAGGGTCAAACGGTCACTACAGATGCCAACGGCAACCAGACCACCTATACCTATGATGACCACTACCGGACAACAGGTATTCACTACCCAGATGGGACAAGCGTTTCTAAAACCTATGATGACCATAACCGTTTGGCAAGTAGCACCAATGAACTGGGTCAAATAACTAGCTACACTTATGATGAAAATGGAAATGTCTTGACCGAAACCCGCTTTGACGGGGCGGTTAAGACCTCTACCTATGATGAGAAGAACAACCTCTTGTCTGTCACAGACTTTGGTGGAGCTACCACCACCAATGAGTATGACAGGAAGAGTAACCTCACAAAGACCACTCTACCAGACGGAACAACCATTTCCTATACGCACGACAAACAAGGTCGTATCCTGTCTACGACAGATGCCCTAGGGGCTAAGACAACCTTTGCCTATGAGGGGGCTAATCTGGTCAACGTTACCAACCCACTGGGTGGGGAAAGCACCTTGACCTACAATGCCCATAATCAGGTGACGGGGATTACCAACCCTCGTGGTGGCACCACCACCTTTACCTACGATGCGGAAGGTCGCAAGTTGAGTGAGATTGACGCAGACGGTGTAGGGACAACCCATACTTTTGACAAAGCTGGTCAAGTTACAGGTGTGCTAGACGGTAATGGCAATACCACCACCTTTACCTATGATGCCTTTGGTCGTAAGATTGGGGCGTCAAATGGCGAGGGTGGAACCTACAGTTACACCTATGATGGCGTGGGGAATCAAGTGTCTATGACAGACGCAGAAGGCAACACCACGACCTACATTTACGATAGCCGTGGTCGTCTCCTGACAGAAACGGATGCGTCAGGTCAAACGGTCACCTTTGTTCGTGATGTCCTGGGGCGTGTTCTTAATCGTACAAACGAAGCAGGTCATACGAATAGCTTGACTTATGATGACCGATACAATGCCATCAAGACCGTGACCGATGCCTTGGGGCAGGTCACAGAAAACACCTATGATGCTTCTGGTTATTTGACGGATGTGACTTACCCAATTGGAACAAAGACCAACACGACATACGATGTTATGGGTCGTGTCCTATCGTATACCGATGAATCAGGTCAGACCGTCTCTTACACCTATGACGCAGTAGGAAATAAACTGACAGAAACCAAAGGTGATAAGACAACCAGCTATAGTTATGACAAGTCTGGTAATGTGACCTCTATTACCTACCCAGATAAAACAAGTGTGTCTTACATCTTGGATTCTATGGGCAATATCCTGTCCATGACAGATAGCCTCGGTCGTGAAACCACCTATGAGTACAGTCCAGCAGGTCGTCTCCTTGCGACCACCAATGCCTTGGGTCACAAGACAAGCATGACCTATGACGCCAATGGTAACCAGAATAGTGTCACTGATGCGGCAGGCTATACGGCGACAACAACCTATACCGGTCAAAACCAAATCGCCAGCATCACCGATGGTCTTGGCAACACAACCACTACCTCTTACAATCAAATGGAACAACCAAAAGAGATTGTGGATGCCTTAGGTGGTAAAACGACTTATGTCTATAATGAATTGGGCTATCCGATTGAGCAGACAGATGCCAATGGAAATCGCACCAAGATGAGTTATACAGAGACCGCTCAACTAAAAGAAGTGACCCTGCCAGATGGCACGACCATTACTCAAGAATATGACGCCTTGGATCGTCTCATTAAGCAGACCAACTCTAGTGGTCTCGTCACAGAGTACACCTATGATGCGGCCAACCGTGTCTTGACCAAGAAAGACAACCAAGATCTGAATGAGGCCTATACCTATGACCAGGCTGGCAACCGCCTCACTCTGACCAACAGCCTTGGAGAAGTCACGACCTACAGTTACGACAGTGACAACCAGCTAACCCAAGTGACTTATGCGGACGGTACCAGCGAGACCTTTACCTATGATGTGATGGGCAATCTCGTAACCTCCACCGACCAAGAGGGCAAGAGCAAAACCTACCATTATGACGATAACGGGAACCTGACCAAGATAGTTGACCACCTCAAGCGGGAGACGATCTACACTTATGACGCCCTCAATCGCGTGGTCACAGAGACAGACGCAGAGGGCAACAGCTCAACCTATGAGTATGATGTCCTTGGTAACCTGTCCAAGATGACAGATGCCAATGGGAATAGCTCAAGCTATGGCTACGATGCCAATCAGAACCTAGTGCTTTACACCGATCCAAATGGTCAGGCAACAGCCTTCAAATATGACCCACTGGGTCGTGTGGTGGAGACAGTCGCTCCAACGGGTAGCTCTCAAACCTTTACCTATGATGGGGTCGGCAACCGTCTCACCGAAACCACAGGGGAGGGGCATACGACCACCTTTACCTATGACGCGATGAACCGTCTCTCTAGCCTCAAACGCCCGACAGGTGGCGAGACAAGCTATGCTTATGACGGGACAGGTAGCCTTGCTAAGGAAACGGATGCCAATGGACATACGACAAGCTACACCAATGACCTCTATGGTCGCACAACCAAACGTATCTTGCCAAATGAGGCAGAGTATACCTACAACTACGATGCTTTGGGTCGTCTGTCCAAGCAAACCGGTCCCCAAGGTCTAGCTAAGAGCTATACTTACGATGTGGCGGGTAACCTGACTAAGGAAACGGACCAGTCAGATCGAAGCAATCGCTATACCTACGACAAGGTCGGTCGCCTCTTGACAGCTAAGAATGCCCTTGATCTTGAAACGAAATATAGTTATGATGGGGCAGGGAATCTTGAGAAGTTGACCAGTCCATCGGGAGCGACCACTCGCTTTAGCTACACCACTCTTGAACAGCTCAAGACCATCACCAGTCCGACAGGCCGAGAGATTGCCTCAAGCTATAACCCAGTTGGTCAAGTAACCAAGCGAACCATCAACGGCAAGCGGGAGACCAGCTACACCTATGACCCCAATGGGAATCTCTTAGAAGAGACCAATCCACTCGGACAAGTGACCAAGCGTACCTATGATGCCCTTAACCGCTTGACTAGTGAAAGTGATACGGCAGGTCAACTGACCCTCTACACCTATGACCATGACAACAATGTGACCAAGGTCATGAATGAAGCAGGTGGGCAAGCCAGCATGACCTATGACGGCAATGGTAACTTGACCAGTGTGACATCTGGTAGTGAGCGCATCAAGACTTACACCTATGACCTCAAGGACCAGTTGCTTTCAGCTACCCAAGGGACAGGGGACAAGGCTTCCACCTCAACGTATACCTATGATCGTGTAGGAAATGTTACTTCCATCACCAATGGGAATGGCAAGGTCACAAAATACACCTATGACCAACTCTCGAATGTCGTGGAGCGCATGACCGCCCTTGGAGACAAGGAGACCTACAGCTACAATATCAATAACCAGCTAGAGAAAGTCACCAAGGCAGACGGTCAGACGATTAGCTACGACTACAATAAGTTGGACCAATTGCTCAAGGTAGACTATTCCAAGAAAGAAGACGGTCAAGTCCTTTATACCTATGATAGCGACGGTCGCCGTGTCTCTATGAGTGACCTGACAGGGACGACCAACTACGAGACCAACGCAGAAGGGGAAATCACAGGTGTCCGTCAGGGAGACGGTAGTCTGATTCAGTATGACTACGATGCCTACGGCAACATCAGCCAGATGACCTACCCAGATGGAAGTACCGTTTCCTACACCTATGACGAGTTGGATCGCCTGACCTCGGTGCTAGACGTCAAAGGGAAGAAGACCACCTATAGCTACAACGAAGCAGGCGATATGACGGAAGTCAAACGGGGTGACGGCACTAAGAGCTTCTTGACCTATGACAAGGCGCACCGTGTGACAGAACTCCGTCATGTGGATAAGAAGAACAAACTGATTTCCAGCTATGCCTACGAGTATGACGATGGCAACTACATTACCAAGGAAACCATCACCCAAGACGGGGAGACCCTTGTCCAAGCCTATACCTATGATACCCTGGGTCAAATTGAGACCATGACAGTGTCCGACAAGGCAGGGAAAGAGTTTTCCAAGCTCACCTACACCTATGACCTAGCAGGAAACAAGTTGACCAGCACAGAAGAAGTGGAGGGCAAGGAAGAAGAGACCCGCTTCACTTATGACGATAACAACCGCCTAACCAAGCTAGAGACCAAGGACGGCATAACGACCTATACTTACGATAAGAATGGCAATCGGATTTCTTCTAAGCAGAATGAGGAGAAGCTAGACTACATCTACGACACGGAAAACCGCCTGCTTGCGGTCAAGGACAAGGAGGGGCTCCTGATGGCAGCCCTCTATGATGGGGATGACAATCGGGTCTTTACCGCTAGTCGTAAGGAGGGCAAGCACACTTATCAACTCTTCAAGCGTGAGGACAAGAAGAAATCGCCCTATACAGCACCAGCTGGTGAGGAAAATAGCCTCTTCTGGTATGGCTTTAGTCAGAATGTCTTACAGGCACTATCGACCCTACCACAGACGGTGGGGACTATCTGGCATGAACTCTTTGACGATGTGTCGACCGCCTACCACCAGAAAGTGGCGAAAGACCGGGCGACCAAGGAGGGGTTAGTGGTCAATCCACCAGACCTTGGAGATCTCCCAGGTGAGGGTCAAGTGACCTATGCCTCAGAAGTGAAAGAGGTTCTCATTCCTTACACCACACGAGAGGATCGCTTTAACTATTACGAAGAACGCAACTATGTCAACGATGTCAATCGCAAGCATACCGAAGTTCTTCAGACCTATGACCGAGACTTGAAAGCAAGAGAGACCTATACCTACGGACAGGGCAGGACGTCTTATCTCAACCATGAGACAGGGGATAGCTACCACTACTTGACCAACCAGTCAGGTTCAGTCACAGGCTTGACCCAAGATGGAAATTCAGTCGTTTCATCAAGCTATAACCTCTACGGTGCGACCAAGTCCACCACAGATGAAACGGGCAATCCTTTTGCCTACAACGGGGAAGCTCGTGATATTACAGGATTCGACTACCTACGTGCAAGGTACTACGATAGCCAAGCAGGTACTTT
>NZ_JBUEQR010000070.1:0-6350 GCF_054968985.1 Streptococcus sp. 1F3
CTATTCTAGTGTACTACAATGATTGATATCTAGTTATGATTTTCGCTTTCTGAAAACGATTTTTTCTTCATGCGTTTGTCGTGTTCCATCATATCTGCTTCAAGCTCCTGCGCCTGCTTGAGTGCCTTCTTTTTTTCACGTCCTTGACGGAAGAATGTCTGCATGATGGTCGCACACTCATCTTCTAATATTCCCGCTTCCACAACGACACGGTGATTGAGTCGCTCGTCCTGCAAAATATTATAAAGGCTTCCTGCTGCCCCAAATTTCTGATTTGGAGCGCCGTAGACAAGCTGAGGAATCCTCGCCAGACCGATTGCCCCACTGCACATGACACAAGGTTCAATGGTCACAAACAAGGTAGTATCAAGCAGACGCCAGCTTTCTTCTTGCTGATTGGCTTGTTGAATAGCCATGATTTCTGCATGTAAAATCGCCTGATTGTACTCTTCACGGGCATTATGCCCCCGTCCGATAATAAGACCATCTTTAACAATCACACACCCAATCGGAATTTCATCTTTTCCCAGAGACCGCTCTGCCTCTTTCAAAGCCTCCCGCATAAAGTATTCTTTTTCTTCCTGACTATAGCTATTTTTTATTTCCATGTCAGTATTATAGCAAAAAAAGAAGCAAGCTCCAACTAGTGGAGAATGCGAGATAAAAATTGCTTGGTTCTCTCCTCCTTGGGAGCATCAAAGATCTCTTCAGGGCTTCCTTGCTCCACAATTTTGCCATTTTCCATGAATACTACCCGATCAGCCACCTCACGGGCAAAGCCCATCTCATGGGTCACAACAACCATGGTCATGCCCTCTTTTGCTAGCTCAGCCATCACCTGCAAGACACCACCAATCAGCTCTGGATCAAGGGCAGAGGTAGGCTCATCAAAATAGATAACCGCTGGGTTGCTCGCAATAGCTCGTGCAATCCCTACCCGCTGTTGCTGCCCACCCGACAACTCGCTAGGGTAGGCATGGTATTTCTCTGCAAGTCCTACCTTATCTAGAACCTTCCGTCCAATCTCATCCGCCTCTGCCTTACTATATCCCTGGGCTACAATCAAGCCCTCGGTCACATTTTCCAAGGCTGTCTTATTCGCAAAGAGGTTATAATTCTGAAAGACAAAGCCTGTACGCTTGCGAATTTCTGCTATCTCTTTCTGGCGAATCTGGGCTAGGTCATAGCTAGTCTCTCCAAATACAAGCTGACCACTATCTGCCCGCTCCAAAAAGTTCATACAGCGTAACAAGGTGGTCTTTCCCGACCCTGATGGGCCTAAGATGACGGTGACCGTCCCTTGGTCAATCTGCAAATCGACATCCTGCAAGACCTTGGTCGCACCAAAGGACATGTTTATCTTTTGTACTTCTATCATCTTGCCCCCTTAATAGACTTTTAATTTCTTTTCGCCATAGGCTTGTAGCTTGGTTAAGAGTGTTGAAAACAATAAATAAATCAAACCAACCTCACAATACAAGGCAAAGGGTTCATAGGTTCTTGCCGCAATCTGCTGGGTTGCCATAAACATCTCTAAGACAGTGATATTCGCTGCCAACGATGTGTCTTTCACCAGACTAATCAAGGAATTGGATAGGGGAGGAAAGGCAACTCGAAATGCCTGAGGTAAGACAATCCGTCGCATGGTCTGTGAAAAGGTCATCCCCACACAATAGCCTGCCTCTAGCTGTCCTTTCGGAACAGATTCAATCGATGCCCGAATCGTTTCTGCTGCATACGCTCCTGTATTGATTGAAAAAACAAAAACAGCAGACGGAAAGGCATCTAGTACCAAGCCTAAACTTGGTAAACCATAGAAAATGACGTAGAGTTGCACCAAAAGAGGAGTTCCTCGAATGAGCCAGATGTAACACCTAGCAAGCTGTTTCAATATTGGAAGTTGGGCAATCTGTACTAGGGCTGTAAACACTGCAATCAATAACCCAAACATGAAAGAGAGGATTGTTAGTGGAATCGTCACCAACAATCCTGGTATCAATATCTGGCTAAATGAGTCGATCATAATTTGCCATAATCTATCTGTCATAATGACCTCTATTTTTTTACTTGTGAAACATCGTCACCAAAATATTTCTTGGATAATTCTGTCAATACACCCTCGTCAGCCAATTCTTTCAATGCCTGATTGATAGCCTCAACCAAATCAGCATTGCCTTTGACAACTGGAAGAGCTGTTTCTTGCACATCTTCTGATAGTGCTACGACCTTAACAGGTGCATCTGGATGCTGCTTGATGTAGTCCAGATAGGCGACATTGTCATTGATGGTCACATCTACACGTTTTGAAGTCAGTAATTCAATCGCTTGTTGGAAACCATCTACACCTACAATTTCTGCACCATTGCTTTTAGCGACCTCCGCCCAGTTACTCGTCAAACTATTGGCTGATTTTTTCCCCTTAATCGAATCAAAAGAGCTAACAGTCGTATTGTCCTTCGTTGTAATTAAGGCACCATAAATGTATGTATAGGGAGTTGAAAAATCGTATTTTTCCTTCCGTTCGTCTGTGACACCGACTTGGTTGGCAATAACATCAAAACGCCCTGCATCCAATCCTGCAATAATCGAATCCCACTCTGTTTCGACAAATTCTGCCCTTACACCTAGCTTTTCGGCAACTTTTTCAGCAACTTCGACATCATAGCCGACCAATTTTCCGCTCTCATCATGATAAGTGTAGGGAGCATAGGTTCCTTCTGTTCCCACTTTCAAGACACCTTTTTCCTTGATTTGTTCAAGTAATGAACCTGCTGTCTCCACTTGTTTTTGTGGAGTAGAACTACATGCAACCAGTAGCAAACTTGCAAGGATTCCTACTACCCATACTGTGAATTTTCTCATTTGTTGTCTCCTTTACCATCAACTTGACCATAAATGGCTATTGTACTGTATGCCATGACCGCCTACTGATGGTTTTTATCATACCATGCCCCTCCGTTCTTGACCAATACATATTTTCTATCACCGTGATTAGGGATTTTTATGATAGCGCATCACACCTCCTGTCTATCTGCATATCCAAATAAAAACGAACCTCCCTTGTAATACAGGAAGTTCGTTTTTGAATAAGTTTTTATTTCTTATAACCGAGTTGAATTGTAGGAAAATGTTCTAACAAGTACTCAAAGAGGGGATAGGCATCTCATCTGTCTGTTTGCCTTTGTTCTTAAAATTCTTAAAATGTAGATGACGAATCTTCTGACTATCTCTTTTCACAACCTCAAGTGAACAAGCACGCGCAGAAAAAGCCCAAAAAATCCTTTTATAGTTGTTTCGTTTACCTTTAGTACTAGGCAACAAGCTACAGGCTATCCTGAAGTACGGCAAAGTGAGTTCCAATCATCTAGAAGATGATTGGAAGTGGGAAATAAGGAAACAGAGTTTCCACAATCGCTGAAGTAATAAACGTTAAACTAAATGAGTTGAACTTTTATTCTTTCATTTCAATCTCTTATACACCATTACTTCACTACTAGGTTCACGAGTTTATTCGGAACAGCGATCACTTTGATAATTTCCTTGCCCGCGATCTCTGCCTGAACTTTTTCATCGGCTAACGCTACAGCTTCCAAATCCTCACAAGAGAGGTCTTTAGCAACGACTAATTTTGCCCTTACCTTGCCCTTGATTTGAACAACAATCTCAATCTCATCTTCTACCAAGAAAGACCCATCATAAGCTGGCCAAGGTACGTAGGAAATCCCATCGTTTGACCCAGTTACCAGTTGCCAAAGTTCTTCCGCTAGGTGTGGTGCAAATGGTGCCAGCAACTGGATAAAGCCTTTGGCATATTCGACATAGAGCTCCTCTTCTTTGTTGGCACTATTTACAAAAATCATTAATTGGGCGATGGCTGTATTGAATTTGAATGTCTCAATCTGCTCAGTCACAGCTTTCACTGTTTCATGATACACCTTGTCCAGGTGTCCATTGTTTTTTGTAGTCATGTCTTTTGTGGTCATCAAGCGATACACCCGATCAAGGAACTTACGACTCCCTTCTAGACCCTCTTCACTCCAAGGAATGGAGGCATCGAGTGGTCCCATAAACATTTCATAGACCCGAAGAGTATCTGCACCATATTGAGTAACTACATCATCTGGATTCACCACATTTTTTAGAGATTTGGACATTTTAGCAGGCGCTTGCTCCAACTCTTCTCCTGTTTCACTATGGAAGAATGAGCCGTCCCGTTTTTCCACTTTATCCGTCGCAACGAGAGCTCCACGGCTATCACGGTAACTCGTTCCCAAAATCATTCCTTGGTTGAAAAGTTTCTGGAAGGGTTCCTTGGTGGGAACCACACCGATATCATAGAGGAATTTATGCCAGAAACGTGCGTATAGTAAGTGGAGGACAGCATGCTCTGCACCACCGATGTAGATATCTACAGGCAACCATGCCTTGAGCAATTCTTCATCTGCTAATTTTTCATTATTGTGTGGATCAATATAGCGAAGGAAGTACCAGCTTGATCCCGCCCACTGTGGCATCGTATTGGTCTCACGACGCCCTTTAACACCATCTTCACGGATAACCTCTAGCCAGTCTGTCAAGTTTGCAAGCGGGCTTTCTCCTGTACCAGATGGCTTGATATTATTCGTCTTCGGTAAGACAAGTGGCAGCTCTTCCTCTGGAACAGCAGTTGAAGTCCCATCTTCCCAATGAATGATTGGAATAGGCTCACCCCAATAACGCTGACGACTAAAGAGCCAATCGCGCAAGCGGTAAGTCACTTTTTCTTCCCCGACACCGTGGTCTACAAGCCAAGCAATCATCTTTTCAATCGCCTCTTCCTTGTTCAATCCGTTAAGGAAGGCCGAATGGATATGCAAGCCATCCTCTGTGTAGGCTGCCTGGTCTACGTCGCCTCCTTCGATAACTGCAACAATCGGCAATCCAAAGGTTTTAGCAAATTCCCAGTCCCGACCATCATGTCCAGGTACTGCCATAACTGCCCCTGTACCATAGCTTGCAAGTACATAGTCAGCGATCCAAATTGGAATTTCTTGACCATTTACAGGGTTAATGGCATATGCCCCTGTCCAGACACCTGTTTTTTCCTTGGCAAGGTCAGTCCGAGCAAGGTCTGATTTCAGACTAGCTTGATGTCGATAGTCCGCTACTGCTTCAGCTTGTTCAGCTGTCGTGATTTGCTCCACCAGTTCATGCTCGGGTGCTAGCACTGCAAAAGTAGCTCCAAAAAGGGTATCAGGGCGGGTAGTAAAGACTGTAAAGGTCTTCTCTGTCCCCTTAACTACAAAAGTGACATTGGCACCACGTGATTTCCCAATCCAGTTTCGTTGCATATCCTTGATAGACTCTGGCCAGTCCAAGTCTTCCAAGTCATTGAGCAGGCGCTCTGCATAAGCTGTAATCTTTAACATCCACTGGCGCATCGGTTTTCGGACAACAGGATAGCCCCCACGCTCAGAAGTGCCGTCAGGCAAGACCTCTTCATTTGCAATAGCTGTCCCCAACTCTTCAACCCAGTTCACAGGAACTTCTGCCTCGTAAGCCAACCCTTTTTCATATAACTTCGTAAAAATCCACTGGGTCCACTTGTAATAATTCGGATCCGTCGTATTGACTTCACGATCCCAATCGTAAGAAAATCCTAACGCATTGATTTGGCGTTTGAAATTGGCAATATTTTGCACGGTAAAGTCTGCTGGGTCATTGCCTGTGTCCATAGCATATTGCTCCGCAGGTAGACCAAAGGCATCCCAGCCCATTGGATGAAGAACATTGTAGCCCTGAGCCCGCTTGTAACGGCTCAAAATATCTGTCGCTGTGTACCCTTCTGGGTGCCCAACATGTAACCCCGCTCCACTTGGATAAGGGAACATATCAAGGGCATAAAAATTAGGCTTTTCTTTATCCGTACCTGTTTTGAAGGTGTGATGGTTTGCCCAGTACTCCTGCCACTTAGGCTCAATCACTCCATGATTGTAAAAACTCATAACGATCTCTCTCCAATTTTGTATGATATCCCCATTATACCATGTTCTAGTGCATTTGCAGCAGGAGATTGAACAGAAATAGCGGAATTTCTTGATTTCGATAATTGAAAGCGCTATACTAATACTCAATAAAAATATCTCATTGGTACAGCATGCACAAAAGGGCTCTATAATTTCTGTAGTGGGTAAATCCACTGTAGAGATTATGGAACCTTTTTGAGTATAGAAAAAAAGTCCCATATGACTTATAATGAAAAGCGACTAATCTACTCATTAGAAAGACTCATATGGAACAACTAAATCTTATCACAAATTTTCTCAGAATTAAAGACAAAAATATCGTTATCACTAATGAATATGATATGG